>NZ_JBSFLQ010000014.1:0-169365 GCF_053599115.1 Streptomyces sp. NPDC001020
GGCCTGGCTGCACACCTACAATCACCACCGCGGACACACCGCGCTCAAGGGCCAACCACCCGCCAGCCGCGTCCACAACCTCACGGGTCAGTACACCTAGTGCTGTGACCGGACTGCTCCGAACGAGAGATCCCAGCCGTCCGCCGGGGCGCTCCTGACTCGTACATGTGCCGTACCACTCACCCATCGCGGTGCATCTCGGAACCGATCCCGTGTAAAGGCGCGTCTTGGGGGGCGTGCAGCGTCAAGGCTCAAACGGCGGCAGCGCCGCGATCCGCGTCCGTGTGACAGGGGGTGTCCTCCTCGTCGCATACCTCGCCCTCGTCGCCTGGATCACGCTGCGCCCGCTGGACGTGCCCTGGGTCAGGCCCGCCAATCTGCATCCGCTCGCCGGTATCAGGGCCGATCTCGCGCTGGGCTGGCCGGAGGCCGCCAGCCGTATCGGAAAGGGACTCGCGCTGCTCGCACCGCTCGGGGTGCTGCTGCCGCTGACCGGTGGCCGGACCGACGTCTCACCGCTCGCCTCGCTGGCCCGTACGGTCGCCGCGGGCACCCTGCTCTCGCTGGGCATCGAGTTGCTGCAGACCGGCGTGCCCGGACAGGTCGCTGACATCGACGCGGTGCTGCTCAACACGGTCGGGGTGGCACTGGCTCACCTTGCGCTCGTGCCCGCGACCCGGTCCTGGCTCCGCCGCCGGGCCATGTACAGGCGGCGGGCCACCCTTCCCCGGGAGGAGCCGTCTCAGGGGCGGACCCCGACGATTCCAAGGGTCGGGATAGCTCCGTAGAGGGACGCTTCATCCCCTTCGTCCCCGTAGCGTGGAACACGTCGAGAGCGTCAAGGACACCGACACCGTCGAGGACATCGACATCGTCGCGAACCTGACGCCGACCTGAGGTCCCGGTATCCGCCGGGGCCGGAGTCCCGCCCACGGTTCGCGAAGGAGCCACCATGACCGCCCTTGCCCGCCCCACCCACGGACGGATGCTCGGCGGAGTGTGCGCAGCGCTGGCACGGCGCTTCGGCACCTCCGCGACGACGATGCGCGTGATCTTCGTGCTGTCGTGTCTGCTCCCCGGCCCGCAGTTCCTGCTCTACATAGCGCTGTGGATCCTGTTCCCGTCGGAGGAGCAGACGATGGCCGACGCACGCTGGTGACCCTCGCGCTCCGGTCCCCGGACACAGACGTGCCGATGGGCGCCCCGGGTCGGGGCGCCCATCGGCGTCGTACGGGTGGCCTCAGCCCAGCGGAACCCCGTTCACCGGCAGGCCGTGGGTGGGCAGCCCCTTGAGCGGCAGCCCACCGAGCAGCCTGGCGACCGGTGCGGCCGGGCCTCCGGCGACGGCCCTCTCGGCGGCGGGCCGAGCAGCGGTCACCGCCGCGCCGAGCGCGTCCTGACCCCGGCCGAGCGCCTCACCCGCGCCGGGCAGCGCCTTGACGACGTTTCCCGCCGGCAGCGCCTGGGTGGCGGAGTTCTGCCCGGCGGCGTGCGGCACGGCCGGGGCAGCGCTCGCGACGCCCGCGCCCGCGGCTGCGAAGGCGGCACCGAGAGCGGCGACACCGAGGGTCTTGGCAGCAGACTGCTTCATGCGAATGCTTCCTTGGATCCGATGACGGGGAGGTGAGCGGTCCAGAACCGTAAACACGGCGTGGCAGGCACCGCAAACATCCCGCAGCGGCCGGACACCCTGTTCCCGGCTGCTCGGGAATGAGGACCCGTCAGCCCTCGGATTCCACAGAACTGCTGGTCGAGGTGGTCTGCCTAAACAGCCATTCGGATTTCAGCTCGGCGTAACCGGGCTTGATGACGTCATTGATCATCGCCAGCCGTTCATCGAAAGGAATGAATGCTGACTTCATAGCATTGACGGTGAACCACTGGAGGTCGTCGAGCGTGTAACCGAACGCCTCGACCAGATGGTCGAATTCCCGGCTCATGCTGGTTCCCGACATCAGACGGTTGTCGGTGTTCACCGTGACACGGAAGTGCAGCCGCCGCAGCAGCCCGATGGGGTGGTCGGCGTACGACGCGGCGGCGCCGGTCTGCAGGTTGGAGCTGGGGCACAGCTCCAGTGGGACGCGCTTGTCACGTACGTACGAGGCCAGGCGCCCGAGTTTGACCGAGCCGTCGTCGAGGATCCGGATGTCGTCGATGATGCGCACCCCGTGTCCGAGCCGGTCGGCGCCGCACCATTGCAGGGCCTGCCAGATCGAGGGCAGCCCGAAGGCCTCGCCGGCGTGGATGGTGAAGTGGTTGTTCTCCCGCTTGAGGTACTCGAAGGCGTCGAGGTGCCGGGTGGGCGGGTAACCGGCCTCGGCACCGGCGATGTCGAAGCCGACCACCCCCAGATCCCGGTACCGGTTGGCGAGTTCGGCGATCTCCAGGGCGCGCGCCGCGTGCCGCATGGCGGTGAGCAGCGCGCCCACGCGGATGCGGTGGCCGTTCGCGCTCGCCCGCCGCTCACCTTCCCTGAAGCCCTCGTCGACCGCCTCGACGACCTCTTCGAGGGTGAGCCCGCCCTCCAGGTGCTGCTCGGGCGCGTACCGCACCTCGGCATAGACGACCCCGTCCTCGGCGAGGTCCTCCGCGCACTCGGCCGCCACACGCACGAGCGCCTCGCGGGTCTGCATCACGCCGACGGTGTGCGAGAAGGTCTCCAGGTACCGCTCCAGGGAACCGGAGTCGGCTGCCTCGCGGAACCAGTCGCCCAGCTTGACCGGATCGGTCTCGGGAAGGTTCGCATAGCCGGTCTGACGGGCGAGTTCGACGATCGTGCCGGGACGCAGGCCCCCGTCGAGATGGTCGTGCAGCAGGACCTTGGGCGCCCGGCGGATCTGATCCCGGTTCGGGGTGTTCTGGTGCTGGCTCGTCATTTTCGCACCCTAGCGCCTACGCGTGTAGATGTTCAGTATGGCGAAGTGTCGATATCCAAAGGTGATCCACCGTACGGGTTTCGTACACGGCCGCTTCTGACACTGTTCTGTTGTGACTCCGCTCCCCCGCCGGAAGGCGGGCCGAAGCGAGAGTCGCGAGCCAGCCAGAACCGGCCCCTCGCGGGGCGCGAAGGAAGTACCACACGCCAGGGAACCGATTCCCCCACCGGCCGAAGCCGGTGGTCCCCTCACTAGGAGACCGATGGCACACCAGGCGACGCCGGTTCGCAGGGCCCGGCTGGGGAGAGCGCTCGGCCCGGAGCCGGCGGCGGTGAGCGGCGCGGTGCTGCTGCTCCCGGGCGGCGATCAGGTGTCCACCCGCAGACCGTCCCCCTTGACGGCGACCGTCTCCGTCCGGGCGCTCGGCCGCCACCTGGCACGCGCGGGGCACGGCGACGGCCTGGTCGGCCATGTGGTGCACTACCGGTACCGGGGCTGGAACGACAGCGAGGCGCACATGGCGCAGGACGCCACATGGGCCGCCGACGAGGTCGTACGACGCTACGGGGACGTGCCGGTCTGTCTGCTCGGCCGGGACATGGGCGGCCGGGCCGCGCTGCACGCGGCCGGGCACACGGCCGTCACCTCGGTTCTGGCGCTCGCGCCCTGGCTGCCCGAGGACGACAGGGCGTCGTCGCCCGAACCGGTGAAGCAGCTCACGGGCCGGCAGGTGATGATCGTGCACGGTACGCACGACGGGTCCGCGGACCCGGAGCTGTCGTTCCGGCTGGCAGCGCGCGTGAAGAAGGCGAACCGCGACATCTGCCGCTTCGAAGTGCACTCCGACGGGCATGGGTTACGCCAATACCGGTCCGAAGTGCACGCGCTGGCCGAGAACTTCGTGATGGGCACACTGTTCGGGCGGGCCTTCTCCCGGCCGGTGCAGGACGCATTGGCGGCCCCGCCCCCACTGGGGTTGCGGATGCCGTTGGCGGCGGGGTTCGGGCGGACGCTCAAGCGGTGAGGGGGATGCCCCTGCCGGGGGGCTGCGGCATTGCACATGGGCGCGCTCGACCACCCACCGCCCGTACCGTCAATCGGGCAGAAGCCGACCCCGCCTCGACAGCAGGAACCTCTTGAACGCCGCCACCGGCTGCGTATCGACGTGGCCCTCCAACCACGCCACCCCGATCTCCCGCACCGCCCGTGGCGAGGTGACCGTCAGTTCCACGACACCGGGGCGCGGTACAGCGGGCGGCGGCAGCAGCGCCACGCCCAGTCCCGCCGCGACCAGGCCGCGCAACGTCTCCGCCTCCTCGCCCTCGAAGGCGGTGCGCGGGACGAACCCGGCCTTCCGGCACAGGTCGTCGGTGATGCGCCGCAGTCCGTAGCCGGGTTCGAGGGTCACGAAGGCCTCGTCGGCGGCCTCGGCGAGGCGGATGCGCCTGCGGCCCGCGAGCCGGTGGTCGGCGGGGACGACGAGCCGCAGCTTCTGCTCGTCGAGGCGCCGGGCGACCAGGTCGGGGGCATCCGGCACCGGGGAGGTCAGGCACAGGTCCAACTCCCCGGCCCGCAGCCTTTCGAGCATCGCCTCCCCGTAGTTCTGCACGAGGCTGAAGCGGACTCGCGGGTGGTCGGCGCGGAAGGCGTGGATCAGTGCGGGCACGGTCTCTGCCCCCATCGTGTGCAGGAAGCCGAAGGCGACCTTGCCGGCGGCCGGGTCGGCGTCCGCGCGTACCTCCTCGGCGGCCCGCTCGATCTCCCCGAGGGCTCGCTCGACGGAGGCGAGGAACGTACGGCCGACCGGCGTGAGCGACACCGTCCGGCCACGACGGGCGAACAACTCGACGCCCAGGTCCTCCTCGAGCCGGACGAGCGCACGGGACAGGGTGGACTGCGGGACCTGCATCTCCTGCGCGGCACGCGTGACGTGCTCGGTACGGGCGACTCCGGCGAAGTACGCCAGGCGCGGCGCGAGCAGCGCGACGATGTCTTCTGTGTCACCGAACGGTGACAGGCGAGCTGCTGACCTTTGCTGATGCACCATGTGAACGATTATGCGGATTTCATGCATTGGACGCATGAACGGAGGGTCCGTACGTTCGAAGCATGCCTGCCGCCGATACCGGGGCGTCCACCGTCGTGGACGCCGACGCCGTCACCCGCCCCGTCTCCGACTCCCGTATGACTCCGGGCGACCCTGGTTTCCGCCGGATGAGCCTCGCCCTGTTCCTGGCGGGGGTCGCGACCTTCGCCCTCCTCTACTCCACGCAGGCTTTGCTGCCGCTCGTCTCCCACGACTTCGGGGCGACGGCGAGCGCGGCGAGCTGGACGGTGTCGGGCGCGACGGGCGCGCTGGCGCTGTTCGTCCTCCCCATGAGCGCGCTGTCGGAGCGCTTCGGGCGTCGTACGGTCATGACGGCGTCGCTGGCGATCGCGGTGACGGTCGGCCTGCTGGTCCCCTTCGCCCCGTCACTGGGCTCGCTGATCGTGCTGCGGGCCGTCCAGGGCGCGGCCCTGGCGGGCCTGCCGGCCTCGGCGACGGCGTATCTGGCGGAGGAGGTCAGCCCGAAGGCGCTGATCACGGCGATCGGCCTGTTCGTGGCCGGCAACAGCGTCGGCGGGATGAGCGGCCGGATCATCACCGGCTGGGTCGCGCAGGAGTGGGGCTGGCGGGTGGCCGTGGGTGCCATCGGCGTGATCGCGGTCGCCTGCGCGGTGGCCTTCCGCCTCCTGCTGCCGGCGCCGAGGCACTTCGAGCCGGGCTCGCTGCGCCCGCGCGTCCTGGCCCGCTCGGTCCGTGACCACCTCGCCAACCCGCTGCTGCGTCGGCTGTACGCGATCGGCGCGCTGTTCATGACGGTGTTCGGCGGTGTCTACACGGTGATCGGGTTCCGCCTCACCGGTGCGCCGTTCTCCCTGCCGCAGGGCATCATCGGCTCGATCTTCCTGGTGTATTTGGTGGGCACGGTGTCCGCGTCGGCGGCGGGCAGGCTGGTGGGTCGCCTGGGTCGCCGCGGTGCCCTCTACCTGGCGGGCGGCACGACGACGGCGGGCCTGCTGGTGTCGCTCGCACCCTCGCTGCCGTTGGTGCTGCTGGGCCTGGTCCTGATCACGGCGGGCTTCTTCGCGGGCCACGCGGTCGCGTCGTCGGCGGTCAGTCACACGGCGAAGCGGGGCCGCGCCCAGGCCTCCGCCCTCTACCAGTCGTCGTATTACATCGGCTCCAGCGCAGGCAGCACGCTCGGCGCGGTCGCCTTCCACACGGCCGGCTGGGCCGGAACGGTGGGCATGGGCCTGCTGGCGGTGCTCGGCGTCGTGATGATCACGGTGCTGGGGTCGAGGGCGGCGCGAGCCGAGCGGTGGCTCGCGACCGCCTGACAACACCGGTCTGAGCTGGGCTTTCCCGCGCTCAAAGGGCGTTGTCAGTGGCCTGTTGTAGGTTCCGCAGTGCTGGGGCGCGACTGAGCGCGAGCGAGAACGGCCGCAAGGTGGGTAGACCATGGGTGACGGCACGGCGACGTTGGACGACCTCGATGTCCGGCTGGAGAAGCACAGGATCGAACTGACCGGGTACTGCTACCGCATGCTCGGTTCCTCCTTCGAGGCCGAGGACGCGGTGCAGGACACGATGGTCCGCGCCTGGCGGAGCTACGAGAAGTTCGAGGGCCGCTCCTCCCTCCGCTCGTGGCTGTACCGGATCGCGACCAACGTCTGCCTGGACATGCTGAACGCAGGCAACAAGCGCGCCCGCCCCGTGGACCTGACCGACTCCACACCGCTGGCCCAGGCCGCCCTCTCCCCTCGCCCCGACAACACCTGGCTGGAGCCGATGCCGGACGCCCGCGTACTGCCTTCGGTGACCGACCCGGCAGAGGCCGCGATGGCGAAGGAATCGGTGCGACTCGCATTCATGGCCGCCCTGCAGCAACTGCCGCCCAAGCAGCGTGCGGTACTGATCCTGCGCGAGGTGCTGGCCTGGAAGGCGAGCGAGGTCGCCGAACTCCTCGGCACCTCGGTCGCCTCGGTCAACAGCGCGCTGCAGCGGGCCCGCGCGACGCTGGCGGAGAAGAACGCGGAGGGGGCCGACGCCGCCGTCTCCGACCCCCTCGACGAGGCGCAGCAAAAGCTCCTGAAGCGCTATGTGGCGGCCTTCGAGGGGTACGACATGAGGGCGTTGACCGCCCTGCTGCACGAGGACGCGGTGATGACGATGCCGCCGTTCGACCTGTGGCTGCGCGGCACGCCGGACATCACCGGCTTCATGACCACGCTCGGCTCCGCCTGCGCACGCTCGCGCCTGGTACCGGTCTCGGTCAACGGCCTGCCGGGCTTCGCCCAGTACAAGCCGGACCCGGACACGGGCGGCTTCACGGCCTGGGCGATTCAGGTCCTGGAGATATCAGACGGTCAGCTCACCGGGTTCCACTTCTTCCTCGACACCGAGCGCTGGTTCCCCCTGTTCGACCTGCCCCTCCAGCTCGAAGGGGATGCCGACCAGGTTCAGCAGGAGGCCTAGCGCTGGGTCAGGGGCGCGCAGCAGGATGCGGCCACCGGCTCGCCGCGCGGCGAGCTGAAGCCGCGCCAGCAGGTCGACGGCACCCAGATCCGGTGGTCTCAGCCTGGCCACGTCGCACACCACGACCCCGGCTCGGGTCGTCTTCAGCAGCCCGCGCACGTCGTCGCACAGCCCCCTCACCTCCTCCCGGGTGACGGGGCCGACGAGCATGAGTACGGCGGGTGTTATGGCCTCCATGATCTCTAGACCGTCCCGTCAGACGTAACTCATCGGAAGCCGGCGGAGGCCGGCAGGAGCGGTGTGACTCGACGGAGATCACATTGACGGGCTCCCGCCCCGCCCCGGAGAGTGATCGTATGCCCCACGGTTCAGCACCGGCCTGCTTGCGCGACGACATCCTGTCCGCCAAGGAGGCCGTGTGCGGGGGGTGTTGACGGGGTTCGCGGTCATCGCGGTCGTGATCGGTGTCGGCTGTGTGATCGGGCGGCGCGGCTCTCTCGGTGCCCAGGGCGGCGAGGTGTTGACCAGGCTGGCCTTCCACGTGGCGACCCCGGCCCTGTTGTTCACCACGCTGGCCCGGTCCGACCTGTCGGTGGTCTTCTCCAGCCGGCTCCTGGTGACGGCGATGAGCACGGCGGTGGCCGGGGGCGTCTTCCTGGCGGTCGGTGTCGTACGCCACTGGGGCGTGGGCCGCACCACGATCGGCGCGCTGTGCTCCAGCTACGTCAACTCCGGCAATCTCGGCATCCCGATCGCCGCCTACGTCCTGGGCGATGCCTCGCTGGTGGCCCCCGTCCTGCTGTTCCAGCAGATCGTGGTCACGCCCGTCGCCCTGACGGTCCTCGACCTCTCCGGCGCGGGTGAGAAGGGCCCACTGGGGCAACGCCTGCTGACACCGCTGCGCAATCCGATCGCGGTGGGCGCGCTGACCGGGGTCCTGGTCGCGGCGACCGGGCTGCACGTCCCCGGCCCGATCATGGAGCCGCTGACGCTGATCAGCAACATGTCCGTCCCGGCCGTCCTGCTGGCCTTCGGTATCGCCCTGCACGGCAGCGCTGCCCCCGGCCGTGGCCGCGACCGCCCTCTGGTGCTGCTCTCGGTCGCCCTGAAGTCGGTGGGCCAGCCACTCGCCGCGTGGGCGCTCGCGACGGGCGTCTTCGGGCTGCACGGCGACCGACTGCTCGACGTGGTGGTCACTTCGGCCCTGCCCGCGGCCCAGAACCTGTTCACCTACGCCAGCCGCTACCGGGTGGGCGAGTCCCTGGCCCAGCAGTCGATCCTGCTGTCGACGCTGCTGTCAGTGCCGGTGCTGGTGGGTGTTGCGGCCTTGTTGGGCTGACGAGAGTCAGTCGACCGGGAACTCTCCGGTGTCGATCACCAGGTCGAAGGGGGCGGGGAGCTTGAGGGTGTCGCCGAACTTGACGGCGCTCAGAACCCGGTAGACGTCACCCTTCGGCTCGCCGTACAGCGTCGCCGTGGGGCCGCCGGGGGCCCAGCGGTCGACGAGGAGGTAGAGGGGGATGCCGGCGGTCGCGTAGGCGGCGGGCTTGCTGACGCGGTCGTGGCGGGCATTGGAACGCGAGGTCACCTCGACGACGAGTTCGGCGAGGGCTGCCGGGATGTGGCTGTCCGCCTCTACGTGGTCCCGTACCGGGGTCACCACGAGGTCCGGGATCAACATGCCCAGACGCGATGGCACAGCGATCGCGAGCGTTTGGAAGACCCCCCAGTCGTCGGGAATGACGGAGTAGAGGCGACGCTGGATGCGTTCTGCAATCAGGTTGTGCCGGTACGCGGGAGCAGGTGACACGGTGATGATCCCCTCGATGATCTCCACCTTGCTGCCCTCGGGCCACTCCATCTCCTCCCAGAACCGGACGAGGTCGTCCCAGCTCTGGTCGGGCTCCTGGCTCACGGTGACTGCGCCCATGGCGGTTCTCCTATCGGTCATCACCGATCCCAGCATGCCGAACGGGACCGGCGGCGGTCCACCGATCCCGTTCACCCGAATGGGAAAACACCTGGTCAGGCGATACGTTCCAGCACCACGGGGGAAGCCGCGTACTCCGTGCCCGGCGCCGCGATGTCGTACGAACCCTCGACCGCCTCAAGCGCGTACGCGAAGCGCTCGGGGGTGTCCGTGTGCAGGGTGAGCAGCGGCTGGCCCTCCGTCACCCTGTCGCCCGGCTTGGCGTGCATCTCGACGCCCGCGGCCGCCTGCACCGGGTCCTCCTTGCGGGCACGGCCGGCACCGAGGCGCCAGGCGGCGACGCCGATGTCGTACGCGTCCAGGCGGGTCAGGACACCCGACGACGGCGCCGTGATCACGTGCTGTTCGCGGGAGGTGGGCAGCGCCGCGTCCGGGTCACCGCCCTGGGCGGCGATCATGCGGCGCCAGACGTCCATGGCGGAACCGTCGGCCAGGGCCTTCGCCGGGTCCGCGTCCTTCAGCCCGGCCGCGTCCAGCATCTCGCGCGCGAGGGCCAGGGTCAGTTCGACCACGTCGGCCGGGCCGCCGCCCGCGAGGACCTCCACCGACTCGCGGACCTCCAGCGCGTTGCCCGCGGTCAGCCCCAGCGGGGTCGACATGTCCGTCAGGAGCGCCACCGTCCGCACGCCGTGGTCCGTGCCCAGGCCGACCATGGTGGAGGCCAGTTCGCGCGCATCCTCGATCGTCTTCATGAAGGCGCCGCTGCCCACCTTGACATCGAGGACCAGCGAGCCGGTTCCCTCCGCGATCTTCTTGGACATGATGGACGAGGCGATCAGCGGGATCGCCTCCACCGTGCCCGTGACATCGCGCAGCGCGTAGAGCTTCTTGTCCGCGGGCGCCAGGCCGTCGCCCGCCGCGCACACCACCGCGCCGGTGGTGTCGAGGACGTTCAGCATCTCCTCGTTCGACAGCAGGGCACGCCAGCCGGGGATCGACTCCAGCTTGTCCAGCGTGCCGCCGGTGTGGCCGAGACCGCGGCCCGACAACTGCGGAACGGCCGCGCCACAGGCGGCGACCAGCGGGGCGAGCGGAAGGGTGATCTTGTCGCCGACGCCGCCCGTGGAGTGCTTGTCGGCCGTCGGGCGCGACAGCGACGAGAAGTCCATGCGCTCGCCGGAGGCGATCATGGCGGCGGTCCAGCGGGCGATCTCGCGCCGGTTCATGCCGTTCAGCAGGATCGCCATGGCCAGCGCGGACATCTGCTCGTCGGCGACCTCGCCCCGGGTGTAGGCGTCGATCACCCAGTCGATCTGCTCGTCGCTCAGCTCACCGCGGTCCCGCTTGGTGCGGATGACGGAGATGACGTCCATGGCATTCCTTCCGGCAAATTCACATCACTGGCGCCCGTACAACTCTGTACTCCCCCAAGCTCTTCGAGCAGGGGACCCCCCATGGACTCTACGCGCATAGAGGCAGGGAGCAAAGCGGCCCCTCCACGCCAAGTGGAGGGGCCGCGAGGCTACTTCAGATGGTCGGGGCCGAAGGCCTGCGGAAGCATCTCCGACAGGGGCACGATCCCCGCCGGGGTCTCCAACAGCAGCTCCGGGCCGCCGAATTCGTACAGCAACTGGCGGCAGCGACCGCAGGGCACCAGCACCGCGCCCTGGCCGTCGACGCAGGTGAAGTGCGTCAGCCGGCCGCCGCCGCTGAGCTGCAGCGCCGAGACCAGGCCGCATTCGGCGCACAACCCGAGGCCGTACGAGGCGTTCTCGACGTTGCAGCCGGTGACCGTGCGGCCGTCCTCGACGAGCGCCGCCGCGCCGACCGGATAGCCGGAGTACGGGACGTACGCCCGGGACATCGCTTCCCGGGCCGCCTCGCGCAGCGTCACCCAGCCCTCCCAGACCGTTGCCTCGGGGGAACTCACTTGCCTTGCCCCTTCCGGTAGCGCATACCGTCCGCCTTGGGCATCCGCAGGCGCTGCGCCGACAGCGACAGCACCAGCAGCGTGACGACGTAGGGGGTCGCACCCACGAAGTCGCTGGGCACCTCCTTCGTCAGCAGGTACCACACCAGGATCACCACGGCGATGCCCGCGGTGACGGCGGCCTGCCACATCGCCTTGCGGTACAGCTTCCACAGGGCGAGCAGCACCAGCAACACGAAGAGCAGGAGCAGCAGCGCGTGCACGGTCTCGCCGCCGTTGCGCAGCTGGAGCGCGTCGGAGAAGCCGAACAGGCCCGCGCCCATGGCGACTCCGCCGGGCCGCCAGTTACCGAAGATCATCGCCGCGAGACCGATGTAGCCGCGCCCGCCCGTCTGGCCTTCCAGATAGGTGTGCGAGGTGACCAGCGCGAGGAAGGCACCGCCGAGTCCGGCGAGGCCGCCGGAGACGGCGACGGCCGCGTACTTGTACGAGTAGACGTTGACGCCGAGCGACTCGGCGGCGATCGGGTTCTCGCCGCAGGAGCGCAGCCGCAGGCCGAAGGCCGTGCGCCACAGGAGCCACCAGCTGCCGACGAACAGGACCACGGCGAGGACGGTCACCACGGAGACGTCGGTGACCAGTCCGCCGAGGATGCCGGCGAGGTCGGAGACGAGGAACCAGTGGTGCTTCTCGATCGAGGAGAGTGCGTCGGACAGCCCCGGGACGGTGATGCGGGGCAGGCTGTCGACGGGCGGGGACTGCTTGGGGTTGCCGCCCTTGGCCGCCGGGGTGCCGTCCGCGAAGAAGACCTTGGCGAGGTACTGGGTCGCGCCGAGCGCGAGCAGGTTGACGGCGACACCGGAGACGATGTGGTCGACGCCGAAGGTTATGGTGGCGACGGCGTGCACGAGGCCGCCGATGACGCCGAAGCCGATACCGCAGAGCAGGCCGAGCCAGGGGCTGGACTGCCAGCCGAGCCAGCCCGCACCGAAGGTGCCGAGGATCATCATGCCCTCGAGGCCGATGTTGACCACACCGGCCCGCTCGGACCACAGACCCGCGAGACCGGCGAGGCCGATCGGCACGGCGAGGCCGAGCGCAGCGCTGACCTGTCCGGCGGAATCGATCTGGTCGGCACCCGTGATGACGCGCACGGCGGCGACCAGGATCAGCGCGCCCATGATGATCAGCAGGATCTGCGCGAGCGAGAAGCGGGAGCCCTTGGGCTGCTGGGAGCCGCTCGCCTTGGCCGCCGCGGGGGGCGGCGTGTCGGTCATCGTGGCAGTCACTTCGCCACCTCCAGGTTCTCGGTCGGGGCGGCGGCCTGGGCGGCGAGCTCCGCGCCGACGCGATGCTGCTGACGCTTGAGGCCGTAGCGGCGCACGACCTCGTAGGCGATGACGACGCAGAGGACGATGACGCCCTGGATGACGCCCAGGATCTCCTTGTCGTAGCCCTGGAACTCCAGGTGGTTCGTGGTGCGCTCCAGGAAGCCCCAGAGCAGGGCGCCGAGCGCGATACCGACCGGGTTGTTGCGGCCGAGCAGCGCGATGGCGATGCCGGTGAAGCCGATCCCGTTGGGGAAGCTGTTGTCGTACTGGTGGGTCTCGTTCAGCAGCGTGGGCAGACCGACCAGGCCGGCCACCGCACCCGAGATGATCATGCTGGTGGCGACCATCTTCTTCACCGACACACCGCTCGCCGCGGCGGCGGTCTCGGACTGGCCGACGGTGCGCAGGTCGAAGCCGAACCGGGTACGGCCGAGCACGAACCAGTACGCGATGCCGACAACCACGGCGACGACGATGAAGCCGTTCAGGATGCCGGCCGCGCCCGTGTCGATGGTGAAGAAGAACGAGGACGACGGCAGCGGCTTGGTGGAGACGAGGGTGCCGGCCTTGTCGAGCTCGCCCAGCTTTCCGGGCTGGAGCAGATAACCGATGATCGCGGTGGCGATCGAGTTCAGCATGATCGTCGAGATGACCTCGCTGACGCCGCGGGTCACCTTGAGGATGCCGGAGATGGCCGCCCACAGGGCACCGGTCGCCATGGCGCACACGATGATCAGCGGGACGGCGATCCAGCCGGGCGCGGTGAGCGCTCCGCCGAGGACGGCGGCGATGAACGCGGCGAGCCGGTACTGGCCGTCGACACCGATGTTGAACAGGTTCATGCGGAAGCCGATGGCCACCGCGACACCGGCCAGGTAGTAGGTCGTCGCCTTGTTCAGGATGAAGACCTGGCTGTCGCTGGCGAAGCCGTAGGTCGTCATGTCGCTGAAGGCGTCGCCGGGGTTCTTGCCGGTGGCGAGGATCACCAGGGTGGTGACGACGAGCGCGGCCACGATGGCCAGCAGCGGTGCGGCGATCCCGAGGAGCAGCCGCTCCTTGTCGATCCGTGAGGTCAGCTTGTTCATCGCGCGTCGTCCTCTGTGTGCTCCAGGCGGCCGGTGGCGGCTCCCGTCATGGCGGAGCCCAGCTCCTCGGGGGTGATCGTGGCGGGGTCGGCGTCGGCAACCAGACGGCCGCGGTACATCACCCGCAGGGTGTCGGAGAGCCCGATCAGCTCGTCCAGGTCGGCGGATATCAGCAGCACGGCCAGGCCCTCGCGACGAGCCTCACGGATGTGGTCCCAGATCGCGGCCTGCGCGCCGACGTCCACGCCGCGGGTGGGGTGGGCGGCGATGAGGAACCTGGGGTTGTGGCTCATCTCGCGGCCGACGATGAGCTTCTGCTGGTTGCCGCCGGACAGCGAGGCGGCGGTCACGTCGATGCCGGGCGTGCGGACGTCGTAGGCCTCGACGATGCGCTCGGTGTCGGTACGGGCGGCCTTGAGGTCGAGCAGTCCGCTGTGCGAGTTCGGCTTCTCGGTGACATGGCCGAGGATGCGGTTCTCCCACAGCGGTGCTTCGAGGAGCAGGCCGTGGCGGTGGCGGTCCTCGGGGATGTAGCCGATGCCGGCCTCGCGGCGGCGGCGGGTGGGGGCCTGGGAGATCTCGTCCCCATCGAGCGCGATGACACCGGCGTCCGGACGGCGGATGCCCATGATCGCCTCGACCAGCTCGGACTGGCCGTTGCCCTCCACACCGGCGATGCCGAGGACCTCGCCCTTGTGGATGGTGAAGGAGATCTCGTCGAGGATGACGCGCTCGATGCCGTCGAGGTCGGTCTGCGTCAGGTGCAGTCCGTCCACCTTCAGCATCGGGACGTCCGTGACGGTGGACTCCTCGGTCTCCGGCGAGGGCAGCTCGCTGCCGACCATCATCTCGGCGAGCTGCTTGGAGGTGGTGGTCTTGGGGTCGGCGGTGCCGACGGTGGTGCCGCGCCGGATGACGGTGATCTCGTCGGCGACGTTCAGCACCTCGCCCAGCTTGTGCGAGATGAAGATGACCGTGAGGCCTTCGGCCTTCAGCTCGCGCAGGTTGTCGAAGAGCGCGTCGACTTCCTGCGGCACGAGGACCGCGGTGGGCTCGTCGAGGATGAGGGTGCGGGCGCCGCGGTAGAGGACCTTGAGGATCTCCACGCGCTGGCGGTCGGCGACGCCCAGCTGCTCGACCAGGACGTCGGGTCGCACGTTCAACCCGTACGCGTCCGAGATCTCGTTGATCTTCTTGCGAGCCTTGGCCCCGATGCCGTGCAGCTTCTCCGCGCCGAGGACGACGTTCTCGAGGACGGTGAGGTTGTCGGCGAGCATGAAGTGCTGGTGCACCATGCCGATGCCGCGCGCGATGGCGTCGGCGGGGTTGTGGAACGAGACCTGTTCGCCGTCGACGGTGATGGTGCCCTCGTCCGGCTTCTGCATGCCGTAGAGGATCTTCATCAGCGTGGACTTGCCGGCACCGTTCTCACCGCAGAGGGCATGGACGGTGCCCTTGCGGACGGTGATGTCGATGTCGCGGTTGGCGACGACACCGGGGAAGCGCTTGGTGATGCCGCGCAGTTCGACGGCAGCGGGAGGGCTGGACGCGTTGATGGCGCACTCTCCTCAAGGGAAAGGGACTTCGGGGGAGGGCGGGCGTCGGCGACGCTAGCGCGACAACTCAGAGCTACACGCGTAGAGTTGACACATTGTTATGGCTCGGCGCGGGGGCGGTGTGCACCCCGCGCCGAGCCGTGGTCCGCCGGGACCGTCAGGTCACGGGAAGGTCCGCACGATCCCGTGCTCCGTCCCGCGACCGCCGGGTCACGGGGTCGTCTTGACCTTGATCTTGCCGTCGATGATGTTCTGCTGAGCGGCGTCCAGCTTGGCCTTGATGTCGTCGATGAAGCCACCGCTGGTGGAGAGCGAGACACCCTTCTCGGCGAGGGAGTAGCTGTGGGTGCCGGTCATCGGCTTGCCGTCCTTGACGGACTTGATCAGCTCGTAGACGCCGACGTCGACGTTCTTGACGACCGAGGTCAGGATCGACTTCTTGTACTTGGCCAGACCCGGGATGTTGTACTGGTCCGAGTCGACGCCGATACCCCAGGCGCCCGACTTGCCGCTGACGGCCTCGATCGAGCCGTTGCCGGAGGAGCCGGCCGCGGAGTAGATGACGTCGGCGCCCTTGTCGAGCATGCCCTGCGCGGCTTCCTTGGCCTTGTCGGGGGAGTTGAAGCCGGAGGTGTCCGAGCCGTGGCTCAGGTACTGGGTATCGATCTTGATCTTCTTGTTGGTGTCCTGGACACCCTGGACGAAGCCCGCCTCGAACTTCTTGATGAGCGGGACGTCCACACCTCCGATGAAGCCGACGTGGTCGCTCTTCGTCTTCAGGGCGGCCGCGACGCCGGCCAGGTAGGAGCCCTGCTCCTCGGTGAAGACGATGCTGTCGGTGTTCTTCGTGTTCACCACGGAGTCGACGATGCCGAAGGTGGTCTTCGGGAACTTCGCGGCAACCTTGGTCATGGAGTTGGAGTAGGCGTAGCCGACACCGATGATCGGGTTGTAGCCCGCGGAGGCGAGGTCCGAGAGGCGCTGCTCGCGGTCGGCCTCGGTGTCCGTGTTCTTCGCGGTCAGCTCCTTGAGCGAACCGCCGAACTCGGACTTGGCCTTGTCGGCACCGCGCGCGGCAGAGTCGTTGAAGGAGTGGTCCCCACGGCCGCCGACGTCAAAGGCGAGACCGATCTTGACACCGTTCTTGCCCGAGTCGGTCGAACCACTCGACCCGGAATCCTTCTCGTTCGACGTGCTGCCACACGCGGTGACGGAAAGCGCGAGGGCCGCGGTCGCGAGACACGCGGCAGAGATCTTGGCTACCCGGCGCAAGGGAGGCTCCTTCAACCTGACCGAAGCGCCACTTCCGGCGCTGGTTTCGCCGCATCGTAACGCGCGTAGATGCCAGATAAAGCCCTCTTCGGAAGCCGTTATCGGATTGACGCGAACAGGTCTTGAACGTAGGTGTCGCCCTGGGTTACGAACGCGCTGCGTCCAGTAGCGCGGCCGCCGTGAACAGTTCGACACCGACCGTGATCGCCGACTCGTCCGCGTCGAAATCCCCCTGGTGGAGATCGCGCACGGTGCGCTCGCCGGGCCTGCGGACACCGAGCCTGGCCATGGCGCCGGGGACGTGCTCCAGGTACCAGGAGAAGTCCTCGCCGCCGAGGCTCTGCTGGGTGTCCTCGACGGAGTGCAGGCCGCGCCGTGCCGTCATGGCGTCCCGCAGCAGTTCGGTGACCGCGGGGTCGTTGACGACGGGCGGCACCCCTCGCACGTAATTGATCTCGGACTTGGCCCGGTACACGCCCGCGATCTCGTCGATGGCGGCGTGCACCAGGTCGGGTGCCTGCCGCCAGGCCTCCAGGTCCAGGCATCGAACGGTCCCGGACAGCTCGGCGCGCTGCGGAATGACGTTGCAGGCATGTCCCGATTCGATACGTCCCCAGGTCACCGCGAGACCGGAGCGGGCGTCGATGCGGCGGGCGACGAGGGTGGGGACCTCGGAGACGACCCTGGCGGCGGCGGTGACCAGGTCGGTGGTCAGATGCGGGCGCGCGGTGTGCCCACCGGGACCGTTCAGCGCGACCTCCAGCCGGTCGCAGGCGGAGGTGATGGGGCCGGTGCGCAGTCCGATCCGCCCGGCGTCGACCCTCGGGTCGCAGTGCACGCCGATGATCCTCCCGACACCGTCGAGCACCCCGGACTCGATGGCGTCGGGCGCACCACCCGGCAGCACCTCTTCGGCGGGCTGGAAGATCAGTCGCACGGGCCGCGGCAGGGCGCCCCGCCGTGCCAGTTCGGCGAGGACGAGTCCGGCACCGAGGACGACAGTGGTGTGGATGTCGTGTCCGCAGGCGTGGGCGCGGCCCGGGACGGTGGACTGGTAGGTGCACTCGGTCTTGGTGTCCGGGATGGGCAGCGCGTCGATGTCGGCGCGCAGCGCGAGCATGGGCGGTACACCGCTCGCCGTGTCGGCCCTGCCCTGCGCTTTTGTGCCGATGTCACACACGAGCCCGGTGCCGATGTCGAGCACGCGGGGCTTGAGTCCGGCCCGCTCCAGCCGTGCCTTGAGGGCGGCGGTGGTGCGGAACTCCTGGTTGCCGAGTTCGGGGTGCATGTGCAGGTCGCGCCGGAAGGTGACGAGCTCGGCCCGGAGCTCCTCGGGCAGCACGCCGGGCAGCACGGTGTCCCCGGATTCCCCGGGCAGGTCGGCTTCGGACTCGCGGGACATCAGTTGGTTCACCCTTTGAAGGGTAGGCCGTGACAGGGGTCAACTGACGGGCGATCAAGAAAAGTTCAGCCGTATTGATGTAAGAAATCTGGTACGCGCCCGCATAGTGAGACTCATGAGCGGGTAGGTCACCCCTTTTACTCCTGTTCGGCCATCTTGCCGGGCCTCCCCTCACCGTCCGCATCGTCGGCGGGCAGGGCGAACTCCGACGTGTCCAGATCGAAGTCGAAGGGTGCGGGAACACGCAGGGGCCGCCCGAAGGGCACGTTCGTCCGGGAGCGGTAGCCCCTCGGGGAAGGTTCCCAGAAGGCGCTGATCTCCTGGGCCTGCATGTCCAGCAGGAGATACACCGGCACCACACGCCCGTAGGTGTCCAGCTTGTCGAGCCAGTCGGCGTCCTTGGTCGACTCGGAGGTCAGCTCGGCGACGAGGGAGAGCGCGGTGCCGTCGGCGTGACGGCCGGCGGCTTCGAAGGCGGCTTCGTCCGCGACGTGCAGGTCAGGGCCGAAAGCGCGGTCAGAGCCAGGAAAGCTGAAGAGGAAGGGTGCTGTGTCCACGTCGTGCCCTTCTGGGGCGTGGGGTTCGAGCTGCCGCCTCAGCGACTTCATCGGCCTCTTGCAGCGCAGCTTCGACCACGGCGACACAACGATCTTCCCCCGGACGAGCTCGGCCTTGTAGCCGTCAGGTGTGTCCAGTTCCTCGACGGTCCGGAGCATGTCCTCGAAGTCTCCGGACGAAGAGCTCTCTATGGGCTTCGGCCGCTCGATCATGGTGGTCACCGCGGTCCTCCACAGACTGCAGGGCATGGCGTTGGCTCCACGGTAGCGTCGGGAGAGGTTCTCTGCCCGAGGTAAGCGTCCGTACACCCGGACGGGGTAGCCCGCGACGCCGTCGCCCCTCCCTTACGCCGTCCCCGGAGTCACCGACAGCCGGTGTGCGTCCCGCGCCGTTCCCGTCACCCCCGCCAGGAAGCCCTGGGCCCGCGGGGACGCCGTCTCCGTGAGCCAGGCCGGGTCGATGTCGCAGACCGCGACCCGCACCTCGGTGCCCACCAGGGCCAGGGGCAGGGTGTGGACGACCGTGGACGGAAAGCTCAGGATCGTACGGCCGATGGGGCCCCGACGCGCGATCAGCTCCAGGGGCAGGTCCGGGCGGACCACCTCCAGGCCGGTCTCGACGGCCAGGCGGTGCAACTTCTCGGAGCTCTCGCGGCGGTGCGCGAAGTAGCGGGTGGCGCCGTGGGAGCGGGCCAGCGAGCGGACCGCTTCGAGGTAGCGGTCCGCGTCGACGACACCGGTCTCCACGAGTGAGGTGCCCACCAGATCGGCTCCTCGCGTCAGGCGGGGCGGGCCGAAGCGGGAACGGGTCCAGGAGAAGTCGTTGGTGGTGAGGCGGACGCCTTCGGGGGCCGCCTCGATCGGCATGGCGGAGAAGACCTCGACACCGCGCCGGTCGGACGGCATGAGGCGACGACGGGCCGCAGCGGAGACCGGGCTGAAGACCAGATCGCGGGGCCCGGGGCGGCCGCCGCGCCGGTGCCAGCGCACCAGCCGCTCGCCCTGCGCGAGCTGCGCGACGAACTCCATGGTCGCGGTGCCGTCGTCGACGACGACGAGGTCGGGGGCCCGGGTGATGGTCAGCAGGAGCTGTACGTAGCGGGAGAAGGGGTCGCCGATGACGATCCGCGAGGCCTTGCGCAGCAGGGGAGCCAGGCCGCCGATCGTCCGGAACGGGGCCGTGAGGCCGCCGCGCGCCTCCTCCCAGCGCACCTGGTGGCCCTCGTCACGGGCGAGCTCGGCCATGCGGCGCAGCTGACCTCTCGTCATGGGGTCGGTGGGCGACAGCACCACAAGGGTCAGGGGGTCCCCGGCCGGGCCGGTGGCCATCACATGCCGTGTCCGGGTCGGCACGGCATCGGTGAGCTGCCCGCGCGGAGGCCGGGGCGCTCGGGTGTACGCCCACTCCAGCACGTTGAGGAGCTGGGCGGGGCTCTCGACGAAGGCGAGCGTGGAGGTGGGGCCGGTCGGCCCGACGCGGGGACTCATGGTCGTACGACCGTTGCCTTTCGGACGGTGCGGGGACCGGGTGGGCCGTCAGACTGCGGCGAGTTCACGGTTGTCCGACTCGGCGACCACGCCGGCTACGCGGCGCAGCTTCTTCATCGGGCCCAGCTCGGAGGCGTAGACCTTCTTCACGCCGTCACCCAGCGAGGCCTCGATGGCGCGGATGTCGCGGACCATGCGCTGCAGGCCCTGCGGCTCCACCGACGCGGCCTGGTCGGAGCCCCACATCGCGCGGTCGAGGGTGATGTGGCGCTCGACGAAGCAGGCGCCGAGGGCGACCGCGGCCAGCGTGGTCTGCAGGCCGGTCTCATGTCCGGAGTAGCCGATCGGGACGTTCGGGTACTCCTTCTCCAGCGTGTTGATCACGCGTAGGTTCAGCTCCTCGGCCTTCGCCGGGTACGTCGAGGTGGCGTGGCACAGCAGGATGTTGTCCGAACCGAGGACCTCGACCGCGTGGCGGATCTGCTTCGGGGTCGACATGCCGGTGGACAGGATGATCGTGCGGCCGGTGGCACGCAGTGCGTGCAGCAGCTCGTCGTCCGTCAGGGAGGCGGAGGCCACCTTGTGTGCCGGGACGTCGAACTTCTCCAGGAAGGCGACGGCCTCGGTGTCCCACGGGGACGCGAACCAGGCGATGCCCTTCTCCTTGCAGTACGCGTCGATCCGACGGTACTCGTCCTCACCGAACTCCACGCGGTGGCGGTAGTCGATGTAGGTCATCCGGCCCCAGGGGGTGTCGCGCTCGATGTCCCACTGGTCGCGCGGGGTGCAGATCTCGGGCGTGCGCTTCTGGAACTTGACGGCGTCGCAACCGGCCTCGGCGGCCACGTCGATCAGCTTGAAGGCGTTCTCCAGCTCACCGTTGTGGTTGATGCCGATCTCGCCGCAGACGTACACCGGGGTACCGGGGCCGGCCGTGCGCGAACCGAGGTTGCGGAGACGGGAATTGGTGCTCATGGCAGGGAGGTTCCTTAACTGTCGAGGGGGTCGAGAGAGGGGCCGAGGATCCAGCTGGCGATCTCTCGGATCGCGCCGTCACCGCCCGGGGCGGTGGTGACCGCGCGTGCGGCGCCGCGCACGACGTCGTGGGCGTTCGCGACCGCCACGGGCCAGCCGACGAGGCCGAAGCACGGCAGGTCGTTGACGTCGTTGCCGACGTAGAGCACGCGCTCCGGCGCGATGCCCTGCTCCTCGCACCACTGCTTCAGGGCGAGGTCCTTCCGGTCGATGCCGTACAGGACCGGAATCCGCAGCTTCCGGGCCCTGGCGGCGACGACCGGGTTCTGCTCCGTGGACAGGATCAGCATCGCCAGGCCGCTCCTGCGCAGCGCGGCGATGCCGAGGCCGTCCCCGCGGTGCACGGAGACGAACTCGCGTCCGTCGGAGTCGATCAGCACCCTGTCGTCGGTCTGGGTGCCGTCGAAGTCGAGTACGACCGCGTCGATGTCGGCGCGGCTCGGGAGCGGGCCCGGCCGGCTCGTGTCGAACAGGGGAGCCAGCGCCCGGGCGCGGGCCAGGTCGTGCGGGTCGTCGATCTCCAGCACCCGGGCAGGGTCGGTGCGCACGAGGTCCGTACGGCCGAAGAAGCGGTGTCGGTGCTTGCGCAGCCCGGCCGCGTCCATGGCGTACGCGGCGCCGGTCTCCAGCAGGTCCTGGGGGCGGTCCTGGCGGCGCGGCCGGAAGGACTTGTCGTGGTTGACGCCGTACCCGCCGGCCTCCGGCCGGGCATCGGTGCGCCGCGGCCCGGTGACCGGTGTGGGCTCGTCCGCCGTGTCTCGCCAGACGAAGCCGTGGAAGGGGGCCACGGTCAGCGCGGTGTCCGCGCCGTTCTCGACGACGGCCGCGGCCACCCCGTCGATGTCCGCACGGACGAGGAACGCGCTGGTGCACTGAACCAGCAGCACCACGTCGACCAGCGAGCCGTGCAGTGCCTCATGGGCGTCCACGGCGTGCAGGACCGCGTCCTCGGAGGCGGCGGTGTCGCCGGCGATGGCGGCGGGGCGGAGCACGACCTCGGCACCGGCCTCGCGGGCGGCGGCGGCGATCGCCGGGTCGTCGGTGGAGACCACGACGTCGGTGACCAGCCGGGCGGCCCGGCACTCGCGCACCGCACGGGCGACCAAAGGGACGCCGCCGACCGGGGCGAGGTTCTTCGCGGGCACGCCCTTGGAGCCACCGCGGGCGGGGATCACCGCGAGCACGCGGCGCACCGACGACGCCTGTCCCGTCTCCGGGTTGGACATGGGCTCGACTCCTTGAGGTCCTTGGCGGGGTATCCGCTCGCTCACAGCTCCCCCATCCGCCGGATCACTGGCGCCACGCGCTGCACTCCGTGGCGGTAGGCGCCGCGGGCGGCGCGGCGGACGATCTGGCGTACCGGGCCGGGCGCCTTGCCGGCGGCCGGTGCGCCCGGCAGCGGGCTGCCGTCCGGGGCGAGGTGGTGGCGGGCGAGGACGCCGGGCAGATAGCCGGGCGCGGTGACGGGGGTGTAGTAGGGCTCGAGCGGCGGGAGTTCACCTGTGGTGAGCAGTTCGGTGACGCGTCGGCGTGCCGCGTCGAAGGCGACGGTGTACGCCCCTGGCTCAGTGGGGGGACTCCCGGCGGCCACGCCCTGGCGGGCCACCCACCGCGGGTCCGGTACGGGCTCGTGCCCGGCGTCGAGCTGGTCCCAGGAGGCCAGGCAGCCGGAGCCCACGAAGTGGTGGTTGCCGAGTGCCTCCCGCACTCCGAGGTCGGTCAGGACGGCGGTGGGGATGCGTCGGTGCAGTGACTCCAGCGCGGCCGTCGAACTGACCGTGACCAGCAGGTCGGTGCGGTCCAGGATCTGGCCCATGTTCCCGTACACCAGGCGGAAGTTGGCCGGCGGGTCCTGTCTCCGGGCCAGCTTCTGGTAGGGCAGTTCCTCGATGTGCGTGGTGTGTTCGCCCGGCTTGGACCGCAGTTTGAGCAGCACCTCGCGCTCGGGGTACCGGCGCGCGTGCTGGATCAGCCGGTCCAGCAGGTATGAACGGTCCTCGCGGGTCACCGGAACGGAGGGCTGTGCGGCGAAGACGACCGTACGGGGGTCCCTCTTCTCGTAGGGCGCACCGCCGAGGAAGGGCAGCGCCACCTCGGTCACCGAGGAGGCGTCGGCACCCACTCCTTCGTACACGCTCCGGAAGCGCTCGGCGTCCTGGCGGGAGTTGGCGAGGACGAGGTCCGCGCCGTGCCGCAGCAGCAGGCCGTCGGCGAGCTTCTCATAGACGACGCCGACATAGCCGGTGACGACCACGGGCCGCTCGGTGCGCCCCTGCCAGACGTGGGCCAGTCCGTGCAGCATCGCCTGGACCGTGCCGCCGACGAGGGCGAGCACGAGGACGTCGTACGACTCCTTGGCCATCTCGCGCAGGAACTCGACGGTGGTGACCTCACGGAGGAGGTCCGCGCGGACGCCGACCTCTTGGAGCTGACGGGCGGTGGGGGTGGCACGGCCTCGCAGGAGGAAGCCGGTCAGGCGGGGGGCACCTCGCGCGCCACCGTGCGGCCCGGCTCCCGTGGACGGCTCCGCGGTGAGACGGCGCGCGGTCAGCGCACCCCATTTCCACCGGGTGTCGGAGTCCGCGAGTACGGCGATCCGCAAGGGCTTCGTATGACTGGCTGGCACGTCCGAGACGCTAGGAAGCAATTCCTAGGTATGAGCCAACCTCGACTCAACAAACAGTTAACAGCGTCTCACCGAAAAGCGAACCGGCCCGATGAAGCCCGGAGAGCGCGAGCGGTGCACCGATTCGACACGTCGAGTTCATCGCCCGTAGGTTCACCGGCAAGTTAGCGAGCCGGGCGACCTCCTACGCTTTCCCGGGTGCCCAAGCTTTCTGTGATCGTGCCCTTCTACAACGTGCAGCAATACGCGCCTGACACGCTGAGAAGCCTTCGCCTCAACGCCCGGCCCGAATTCGAATTCATCCTGGTCGACGACCATTCGAGAGACGACACGCCGGTCATTCTCGAACGGGCCGCCGAGGGGCTTTCGGACGTCGCCACGGTGCGTTACATCCGCCGTGCGGAGAACGGCGGACTCGCCACCGCGCGCAACACCGGCCTGGACGCGGCGCAGGGCGAATACCTGACGTTCCTGGACGGCGACGACTGGCTCGCTCCTGGCTACCTCGGTGAGCTCGTGACGGCCATCGAGGAGCTGGGCTGCGACTTCGTCCGTACCGATCATGTGCAGGCCACGGCACGTGCCCGAACCGTGCGCCGGGCGCCGCACGGGCGGCGCCGGGAGGTGATGGACCCGCGCGAGGCGATACTTCCCGTCGAACGGTCGACCTCGGTGGACTACCCCTACGCCTGGGCCGGCGCATACCACCGGCGGCTGCTCGACAAGGGCCTGCTGCACTTCACCGACGGTCTGCGCACGGCCGAGGACCGGCCGTGGATCTGGAAACTGCACCGGGAGGCGGAGTCGTTCGCCGTGTTGAGCCTGCTGGGCGTCTTCTACCGACGCGGAGTGGCGGGTTCCCTCACGCAGATCGGTGACGTGCGCCAGCTCGACTTCATCCGCGCCTTCGACCAGGTGATCGAGGAGACCGCGGCCGACCCCGAGGCCGACCGGCTGCTGCCGAAGGCGGTCCGCACATACTGCGCGATCATCGCCCATCATCTGGCGGAGATCGACAAGTTCGAGCCGGGCGTGGCCAAGCAGTTGCGCACGATGAGTGCCGCGGCGATCACACGTATGCCCCAGAAAGTGCTCACCGACGTCCTCGACACCATGGACCTGACCCGTGCCTCCAGGCTGCGACGGCTGCGCCGCCGGGCCACCACAGCGAAGGCGGCCGCCTGATGTCCCGAACCACCCGGATCTTCTGCGCCTCGACGCTGTACGGCGCCGCCACCCTGGCCGCCGCGATCGAGTCCGGCTGCTTCCCGGGGACGGACCGCCGTCTGCTGCTGGTGTGCAACAACGCCGCGACACCGGAGACCACCCCCGCGGTCGACGAGATGCCGGGCTTCGCTTCGCTGCGCGACCATTTCGACGCCGTACTGTCCTGGAACGACGCCATCCGCCCCTTCCACCCCGGAGCCTGGTCACCGCGCCACGACGACATCCCGCTGGTCGAACGCTATCTGCGGCTGCTGTGGGACCTGGGTGACGACCGCGTGGCCCTGGTGATGGAATCCATCCAGGTCAACCCGGCCCTGGCCATCGCCCGCTCGTTCACCGAGGCGCCCATCGACGTCTATGCCGACGGGCTGATGAGCTACGGCCCCACCCGCAACAAGATCGACCCGCTGGTCGGTACGCGTGTGCGGCAACTGCTCCACCTGGACCTGGTCCCCGGCCTGACCCCGCTGCTGCTGACCGAGTTCGGCGTGCCCGCGCGGACCGTGCCGACCGACGCCTTCGTGAAGGTGCTGAGCCGGCTCGGCGACGCCGTGCCGCAGCTTCCGCCCCTGCCCGACCAGGCCGCTGTCCTGCTCGGCCAGTACCTGTCCGCGCTGGACATCCTCACCCCCGAGGAGGAGGAAGACCTGCACGTGCGGATGTTGTGGGGCGCGGTCACCCGCGGGCACCGCTCGATCGTCTTCAAGCCGCACCCGACCGCGCCGGCCCGCTACAGCCGCACGTTGGAAGCCGAAGCCGACCGGCTCGGCGTGGACCTCATCGTGCTGGACCTGCCCGTTCTCGCCGAGGTGCTGTTCGAGAGGGCACGGCCCGCGTTGGTGGTCGGCTGTTTCTCGACCGCGCTGTTCACCGCTTCCGCATGCTACGGACTGCCGGTCGCCCGTATCGGGACCGAGCCCTTGCTGGACCGTCTGACGCCCTACCAGAACAGCAACCGCGTCCCCGTCACCCTGTGTGACGCGCTGCTGCCCGACCTGGAGGGCAAGCCCGGGAGCGACACCATGGCGGCCGACACGCTCACCGGTCTCGTCACCGCCGTCGGCTTCACCATGCAGCCGCAGATCCACCCGGACTTGCGTCCGGCAGCGCAACGCTTCCTCTCCCAGCACTTCGGCCCGCACACCCAGCGCTATTTCAAACGCCGTCGGCTCACCGCGCTCGGGCTGCCCGGCGGCATCCCCGACCGGCTGGCGTTCCTCCCCCGCAACTCCACCGCACGCCGGGTCGTACGGCGGGCCCGTGCCCTGCGCACAGCGGTGCGCCGTTGAGTACGGGCAGGGCAGCGACGCACCGGCCGATGAGCGCTGGCCGCCGCTGCCCGGCGGCGACCACGGTCTTGAGGCGGGCCGGTGGGCGAACGCCTCCGCCGACCCGAGCCGGCACCTACGCGCTGGCCAGCGACAGCTTCACCGCGAAGCCCAGGAACAGGGCGCCCGCGGCCGAAGTGGCCCCCGCCGACAGCCGCTTGCGCCGGCGGAAGGCCGCCGCAAGGCGCGTACCGCTGAATATGAGGGCGCTGAGGTAGAGGAAGCTGGCCAACTGGGCGAAGGTGCCGAGGACGACGAAGGAGAGCGCCGGGTAGGCGTAGCCCGGGTCGACGAACTGCACGAAGAAGGCGATGAAGAAGAGGATCGCCTTGGGATTGAACAGGCTGACGACGAGGGCGCGGCGGTAGGGCCGCTCCGCGGCGGTGGCGGTTGCGGCAGCCGGGGTCTCCTCCACGGCCTTCTCCCGCCGCGCCCGCCACGTCCCCCACGCGGCCCGCAACATGCCGATGGCCAGCCAGGTCAGGTAACCGGCCCCCGCGTACTTCACGATCCCGAACAGCACGTCGTTCGTCTTGAGCAGCGAGGCGACTCCCGCCGCGGACAGTGTCATCAGCACCGTGTCCCCGCACCAGACCCCGGCCGCGGCCGTGTACCCGGCTCGCACACCGCGCCGCGCGGCAACGGAAAGGACGTACAGGGAGTTGGGCCCGGGAAGCAGGATGATGAGGACGAGACCCGCCAGGTAGGTGGGGAGATCGATGACACCGAACATGGAGAGGAGTGTCGCACGGGGGTACGACACTCCTCTCCACGTTTCGCGAGGTGAGACGAGGGGTCAGCCGTCGAGGAGCGTGTCCACGGACAGTTCGACGCGGACCCCGATGATCTCCGGCAGGGGTACGCTCTGGCCTCGCTCGAAACGCTGCGGATCGGGATACTTGCCGTCAGCCGGGTCGATGTAGAGCAATACCTCGTCATGTTTGCGGTCGACGATGAGATAGGCGGGGATACCCGCCTCGGCGTAGCACTCGACCTTGGGCCCCAGATCGTCCGCCCAATTCGAAGACGTCACTTCCACGACCAGACGGAAGACGTTCGGGGCGTAGTAGTTCTTCCTGACGTGGGCGTCACGGAAGTCCTCGTCAAGCACTGACAGGTCCGGGATCGCGAAGTCCTCGGGCAGCGTGGGCAGCCAGAGGCCGACGCCTTGAGCCCAGTCAGCCCCGCTTCCGTCGATACCGGCGCGTTCGAGCGCGCGGCACGCCTTGGTCAACGACAGCGCATGCGAGCCGTCCGGCGGCGGTGTCACAGTGAGCCTCCCCTGGAGAATCTCCACGCGGTGCCCAGGCAGTGCACGGGAGAGCAGGTCGGCGGCCTCGCCCAACGTCAGCTCGTCTTGCATTACAGGCACGGCATCCTCCCTTTCGGGGGCTCACTCTTCACGAGCGTAACCGGGGGCGGGCGGATTCCGCCCCCGATCACCCGTACGAAGGAATCGCCCAGCTCAGAAGGCGTCCGCCGGCACGTACGTCCCCCACACCTCGCGCAGCGCGTTGCACACCTCGCCCACGGTCGCCCGGGCCTTCAGCGCTTCCTTCATGGGGTAGAGCACGTTGTCCGTGCCCTCCGCGGCCTTCTTCAGGTCGGCCAGCGCCGTGTCCACTGCCGGCTGGTCCCGCTCCGCGCGCAGCTTCGCGAGGCGTTCCGCCTGCTGGGCCTCGATCGCCGGGTCGACGCGCAGCGGCTCGTAGGGCTCCTCCTCGTCGAGCTGGAAACGGTTGACCCCGACGACCACCCGCTCGCCCGCGTCCGTCTCCTGCGCGATCCGGTACGCGTTGCGCTCGATCTCGCTCTTCTGGAAGCCGCGTTCGATCGCGGCCTCCGCGCCGCCCAGCTCCTCGACCTTCCCCATCAGTTCCAGCGTCGCGGCCTCGACCTCGTCCGTCATCTTCTCGATGACGTAACTGCCCGCGAAGGGGTCCACCGTCGCCGTCACATCCGTCTCGTACGCGAGCACCTGCTGCGTACGCAGGGCCAGCCGTGCGGACTTGTCCGTCGGCAGCGCGATCGCCTCGTCGAAAGAGTTCGTGTGCAGCGACTGCGTACCGCCCAGCACCGCCGCCAGGCCCTGCACCGCCACCCGGACCAGGTTCACCTCCGGCTGCTGCGCCGTCAGCTGTACCCCCGCCGTCTGCGTGTGGAAACGCAGCATCATCGACTTGGGGTTCTTCGCCCCGAACTCCTCCCGCATCACCCGCGCCCAGATCCGGCGCGCCGCACGGAACTTGGCAACCTCCTCCAGGATCGTCGTCCGCGCCACGAAGAAGAACGACAGACGCGGCGCGAAGTCATCCACGTCCATGCCGGCCGCGACCGCCGTGCGCACGTACTCGATGCCGTCCGCCAGCGTGAACGCGATCTCCTGCGCGGGCGACGCCCCCGCCTCGGCCATGTGGTAGCCGGAGATCGAGATCGTGTTCCACTTCGGGATCTCGGCCTTGCAGTACTTGAAGATGTCCGCGATCAGACGCAGCGACGGCTTCGGCGGGAAGATGTAGGTGCCTCGGGCGATGTACTCCTTCAGCACGTCGTTCTGGATCGTGCCGGTCAGCTGGTCGGCCGCGATCCCCTTCTCCTCGGCCACCAGTTGGTACAGCAGGAGCAGCACAGCGGCCGGCGCGTTGATCGTCATCGAGGTGGACACCTTGTCCAGCGGAATCCCGTCGAACAGCACCCGCATGTCCTCGACCGAGTCGATCGCCACCCCGACCTTGCCGACCTCACCGTGCGCGATCGGCGCATCCGAGTCGTGGCCCATCTGGGTGGGCAGGTCGAACGCCACCGACAGACCCATCGTGCCGTTCGCGATCAACTGCCGGTACCGTGCGTTCGACTCCGTCGCCGTACCGAACCCGGCGTACTGGCGCATCGTCCACGGACGCCCCGTGTACATCGAGGGGTACACCCCCCGGGTGAACGGGTACGCGCCCGGCTCACCCAGCTTCTCGGCCGGGTCCCAGCCGTCCAGGGCCCCCGGCCCGTACACCGGCTCGATGGGCAGTCCGGACTCCGACTCGCGCGCCATGGTGTGTGCCTCCGCGTTGCTTCGATACTCGGCTTGGTGCCCTGGCTTCGTTACCCGCCAGTACAGACGACCCTCGCGACGGACTGTAGCGGTGGCCGTGCGCCCCGGTGGAGAGTCGCAGGCTGGGACCTTGCTCACAACCATGCCCCGTAGTTCGCCGACGGTCACGGGTGGGAAGCCTCTCGGTGGAAAATCTCCGGCAATGTGTCACCGGCACCGTGTCCGGCGGCAAGGACGGGACATCCGGTGACCGGTGAGACGACGGGGTCTGTATGCGTACCGAGGGCACGGGAAGATCACTGGTCGCACTTGGCGCAGTCGCCGTGCTCGCCGCGACGGCGGGCTGCACGGCACCGGCGGTGGACGCCGGGGGCGGGGACGGGAAGCACCGTTCACCGGTGCACATCGAGGTACCGCACGCCCCGTCCCGCAGCGGCACGCCGAGCACCGCGCCCACCCCGGGGACCTCGGCCGCCGTGCTGTGGGCGCGCGGGGACTCGGGGCCGGGCGTCCGTGAGCTGCAGGCCCGGCTGCGGCAGGTCGCCTGGCTGTTCGACGGGCCGACGGGGACGTACGACGACCTGACCGAGAACGCCGTCAAGGGCTTCCAGGGCAGGCGCGGGCTGCCGCGGACGGGCGAGGTCGACTCCGTCACCTGGCAGCGGCTGCTGAAGATGACGCACCGACCGGGCAAGTGGGAGCTGTATCTGATGGGCGGGCAGCCGGCCGCCGCGCCGGACCCTCGCTGTATGACAGGCAGGGTGCTGTGCATCAACAAGACGACCCGGACACTGCGCTGGATGATCGACGGGCAGACGGTCTCGACGATGGCGGTCCGGTTCGGCGCGCGGTACACGCCCACGCGCGAGGGCGTGTTCACCATCTACTGGAAGTCACGCCACCACGTGTCCACCCTCTATGACGCGCCCATGCCGTACGCGATGTTCTTCAGCGGCGGTCAGGCGGTGCACTTCTCGTACGACTTCGCGGCACGCGGCTACGCCGGAGGCTCACACGGGTGTGTGAACGTACGGGACGAGGTCGCGATCGCGGCGCTGTTCTCCGAGGTGCGGAACGGCGACAAGGTCGTCGTCTACTGGTGAGGCCCGACGAGTCTCGGGCGAGGTGGGCGCGGGCGGGACCGGGGGAACGTGTCCCGCCCGCGCCAGGGTGCACCGAGCCGTGGGTACGGGGGGAACCCCCGGCTCTGTGCGACGGCCGATGACCAGTCGGCTCACTCAGTACTGCGCCACCGCGACCGAAAACGTCACACCCGGGCCGAAGAGCAGGGAGAGGACCAAGAAGCCGCAGGTCAGCGGGGTGAGGTGGGGTCGCCCGCCCAGGAGGTCACGGCACCTCGGGGCTACTCAGCCCGCTGTACGTGGGGCGCGGGGACTCCGTCGCCCTCGGCGGGACCGGGGTCAGGGCGTGGCGTGTGGCGGACGGGGTGGCGGTCACCTCGTCGCTCCCCGGCCGTATGTGGCTCTCACCGTCACCGTCGTTGCCACCCTGGTCGCCGCCCTGGTCGCCCTCGCCGTTGCCCTGGCCGTCGTGGCCCTGATGGTTACCGTCCTGGCCGTTCTTGTTCTGGCCCGTGTCACTGTCGGCGCCCGAACGGCCGGCGCCCAGGACTGCCCTGCAGAACAACTTGACCCGGCCGCTGCTGCCGGCGGCGTCCTCCAGGTTGCGCAACCGCTCCGCGCCGAGTTCCCGGCCGTCGGCCATGTCACGGCAGGACGACCGCACCGCGGTCGGCCACGCGCGGGACCGGCCCTCGGCGCGGTCATCGGCGGAGTCCGGCCGCCCGGTCACGTCCGAGCCGTCGCTCGCCTCGTCGTCGGAGGAGCCGCTCCGCTCGGGCACGCCGGTCGTGGCGCCGGGCGTCGGCGTCGGGGATCCACCGGTCTCCGGTCCGCCGGACGTCGGGGTGTGCAGGGGCTGCCGCGGTGTCGCGGCGGCCGACACGGACGTGGCGGGTCCCGGCTTTTCGTCGAACGGCGTCGGCAGGACTCCGGTTCCGGCGGCCACCGCGACCCCGCCGATCATTCCGGCGGCGAGCGCGGCGGCCAGCCCGAGCCGCACCGGGCGTCCCCAGCGAATCCGGCACCCGCTCTCGACAGGACGCCCGAGGCGGACGAGCCCGGCGTCGGCGGACGGGACGGCGGCATGCCGACGGGTGGGCCGGCCGAGCGCCGCCCCTTCCTCTTTCCCGTTCGCCCGTACGGCCCGGAACGCGGCCAACGCGGCGTCCTCACCTGGTAGTTCGGTGCCGAGCGGCGGCGTGTCGGCGAGTGCGGCCAGGGCCTCGGCGATCCTGGCGGCGTGTGCGCGCGTGTCGGCGTCAACGGCGTCCAGCGGCTCTCCGCGCAGCAGACGCTCTGCCGCGTCACTATCCAGCCACCCGTACTGCTCGTCGGCCATCACATGTCCTTCTGCGTCCGCGAACGCAAATGCGTCACACCGGCGGACGACACCGCGCGTCGATACGCATCCCGCTGGGGAGGCATCGCGCCGAGCGCGCCCGTCGATTCCGGATCCGTCTCGGGCCCCGCGCCGAGCAGCTCCGCGAGCCGCTTCAGACCGCGGTGCGCGGCCGTACGGACGGCGCCGGGTCGCTTGCCGAGCGTCTCGGCGGCGGTCTTGGCGTCCAGTCCCACGACCACGCGGAGTACCACGGCCTCGGCCTGGTCCTGCGGGAGTTGGGCGATGAGGGAGAGCGTACGTCTGGTGTCGAGAGCCTCGATGGCCTCACCGGCCGTGTCCGACTCGGCGGGCTTCCCGGTCAGTTCTGTCTCGTCGCCGCCTACCGCGGGACGGCGCCCCCGCATCCGTATGTGGTCGAGCGCGCGATTGCGGGCGATCCGGGCGGCCCAGCCGCGGAACCGGTCGGCGTCACCGCTGAACCGCTCCAGGTCACGGGCGATCTGCAGCCATGCCTCGGAGGTGACGTCCTCCGCGTCCGGCTCACCGACGAGCGTGCGCACGTATCCGAACAGCCGCGGATGCACAGCCCGGTACACGGTCCGGAACGCGGTCTCGTCCCCGTCCCGCGCCGCAAGCACCGCGGCCGTCAACTCCGCGTCGTCCCCCACCAGCCCGAACAGCCCCTCTGTGCGCCTGTGCCGGTACCGCGCCCGCGGTCCCGGTCATCGCTGTCGTGATCCCACATCGTTGGTCTCGCTCTGAGGCCGCTCGTGGTGTGCGGCGGTTGCTATCACCCGTTTGCTGGTCGTCCGCGGTCGGCGCGAACGGCACGTTACGGGTTGAAACCGCTGTACGTCCATGTCCGAACACCGTACGACCGACCCGTGACGCCGTGAGGTGTGACAGAAAACGCACCCGTGGCGCTGTAGAGAGTACGGGCCGCCACGCGACCCGTACCGCGCGACGGCCGGGGCCTCTCCTGTGGGGGGTGGCGGCCCCGGCCGTTGCCACCGGCGGACCGAAGCGGCACCGCGAAGAGGCGCGAACGCCTCGCGTTCCGCTCCTCCTTCTCCACTCCCCCGCGCGGACGTCGCGGCCCACGGTCCGCGACGGAGCGGGAGTGTCACAGGGGGACCACGCCGAGCCGGTCGAGAAGGTCGAAGAAAAGACTCTCGGCCCCCTCGCCGTCCGGTCCCGGGCCGGCCTCCAGTACCTCGGCCACCTGCCCGGCGGCAACCTCGTGCCCCGCCTCCGCGGCCCAGCCGACCGCCCGCTCCGCGGCGTCACGCGGCGGGAGGAAGTAGTCGTCGAGGCCGAGTCCTTCGTCCCCGCTGCCGCCCGCGACGTACCCGGCCATGGCGCCGCGCACCAGACACGCCGTCCACGCCCCGCTCCGCGGCGCGGCGGCCTCGACGGCCACGCAGTCGCCGTTCATGACGTACCCGAACAGGGCGGGCGCGCCGGTCTCCTCGGCGAGCGCGTTCATGCTGCCGATGGAGCCGTCGCCGCTCGGATACCGCCACACCTGCCAGCCGCCGGGCGCCCTCCGCAGCAGCGTCATGTCCTGCGCCCCGGCCAGCGCGCCCAGTTCCGCGAGGGGCCGCTCGCTTCGGCCGACGATGTAGTACCCCCAGTAGTCCATGCTCGTTCCCCCTGGTCTGGCTGTCCGGCCTGCGAGCGAATACATCACAGACGTACGGGACCCCGCCCCCGGAATCGGACAATCCGGAGGCCGGGTGTCCCGCACCGGCCGTGCGCCTCAGCCCAACCGGTCCGCCAGCGCCTTGAACTGGGCCCAGGACAGCGACGGGGTCCTTGAATCCCACAGCTTCTGGGCCGTCGCCCGCAGCGGCATCCGGACCCCGGCCGCCACCTGGTCCTGGGTCTGCGAGTTGGCGAGGTCGGACCAGACCGCGAACACGCCGCCGAGAATCTGCGCGTCGTAGCGCTCCGGCACCGCCGTGGTACCCCGCAGCACGCGCGGGGTCCACTGCTCGTAGATCCGCTGCCCCGTGGGATAGACGAAGGTCTGCGGCTGGCCGAGCACGTAGTAGAGGTACTCGTCGTTGTAGTTGATCAGCTTGCGGCCGGAGCCCAGATACTCCGCCGGCTGCCGGGCGCCGATCTCCTTGCCGGTCCAGTAGGCGACTTCGAGGTCCTTGGCCGGCGACACCCCGCTCGACCGGTAGAAGCCGTCGTTCCAGGCACGCATCGTCCGGCCGTGCCCGCGCATCACGTCCGCGCGGTCGTTCATCCAGCCGGTCGCGAGGTCCGCGACGCCGGCCTGAGGCCCGAACCTGGCCCTCGCCGCGGCGGCGAGTTGCGGGAAGGACGCGGCCGGGTTCGACACCATCAGCGCCTGGTACTCGTCGCCGCCGAGGTGCCAGTAGGAGCCGGGGAACAGGCCCGCGTACTCGTTCAGCAGGTCGTCCACGATCTTCGCGGCCGCGGGCTTGGAGATGTCGACCGCCCCGCGCACGGCCGTACCGGAAGCCTTACGCAGTTGGAGGTCGGGGTGTGCGGCGATCACCGCGCCGAGGTGGCCCGGCGAGTCGATCTCGGGCACCACGGTGATGTGCCGGCTCGCGGCGAGGTCGACGATCTTCTTGACCTCCGCCTTGCTGAGGTGCTGCCCGGAGACGATCTCCGGGTGCGAGGAGGACTCGATGCGGAAGGCCTGGTCGTCGGAGAAGTGCAGACCGAGTTCGTTGTACTTCAGGTCGCCCAGTTCCCGTACGCGGTCCTCGATCCAGCCGGCCGAGTAGGGCTTGCGCGCGATGTCCACCATGAACCCGCGCCGGGGCTTGGCCGGCGCGTCGCGGACGACACCTTCGGGGGCCGTGCCGCCCTGGCGCACCTCCTGCTTGAGGGTGCGGGTGCCGTAGAAGACGCCCGCCTCGCCCGGACCGGTGATCTTCACCCGGCCGCCCTGGACGGTCATCGTGTACGACTCGCGGTCGCCGCTCCCGGCCACGCCCAGCTCGACATCGCCGTCACGGGCACCGGTACGCCCCGCGTACGCCATCCCCAGTTCGCCGGCCAGCAGCTTCCCCGTGTCGGCGAGGGAATCGCCGTCGACGACCACACGGGCGCCGGAGGCGGGCCGCCAGCCCGGCCCGCGCGCGGGGACGTGCTCACGGACGGCGGGAATCGTGCGGGGGCTCTGCGACAGGGGGTACGACCTGGTCGGTGACGGGGCGGCAGCGGTGCCCACCGAGGCCCCGGTGCCGGTCGGCGAGCCACCTCCGGACGGCCAGAGCGCCACGGTCGCCGCGACGGCGCCCGCGACGACGACCGTGGCACCCAGCAGCAACCCGTCGCGCTTCCGGGACGTCTTCCTGTCCGGAACCCGCCGCCTGCGGCCGGTCACCGCGTCCCACCTCTCGTCACGCCCCTGCATCTCCGTCGCGCCTCACCCACCACACCCGTACGTATATGCATTCGTCCGACTGTGTCCCGCATATCACTCACCTCCGTACATGACCCCCTTTTCCGAAACTAAGGCCCTTGACCACTCGGGCCGTCCACCAACCGTTCCGGAACTCTTCCGTCCGGGTGAAATCCTTTCAGTCGATGGACAGTCGGCCGACCACCGTCGATAACGTGACGCCACATCCCCCGCGCCTTCCCCTGCCGACCCGCACGTGCCGTCCCCAGGACGTCACGCCTGCCCTCCGCCGAGGATTCACGCTGCCTTCGCACCGTCTTCCGCCCCTCCCCGGCCGCACCGTCCCGCCGACGCGGCAGCGCCCACAGCCCCTCACGGGCCTGCAGCAGTTCAACTCCGCGGCCGCCGACGAGACCCGGCGCGCCCTGCTGAGCTGCTGCGGCAGTCCGCGCTGGGCCCACCGCATCGCCGAGCACCGCCCCTACCCGGACGTCAGCTCCCTGCTGGCCGCCGCCGACGAGGCGGTGTACGACCTCGCGCCCGCCGACGTCGTCGAGGCCCTGGCCGCCGAGCCGCCCACCCTGTTGCCCGACGACACGTACTCCGCCGCTCGTACGGCCCTCAGCGCCGCGCACGCGGCCTACGAGAGTCGCTTCGGGCACATGTTCGTCATCTGTCTGGACGACGTCGCGCCCGAGGAGGAAGCCGACCAGGTCCTGGCCGCCATCCGGTCACGACTGGCCAACGACCGGGAGGAAGAGCGCCTGCTGGCGGCCGAGGAACTCCGCCGCCTGGCCCGGGGAAGGCTGACGCGCCTGATACGGGGCTCCCACTAGGGCGTGCGACCGACCGCCTCCGCCGGACACCCGACACATAGGCGAATCCCCTGCCCCCAAGGCCCGCGAGTAGCCCGTCCGTGCCCCTTTGCGTGCCAGTTTGATCACACAGGCAGACCCGCCGTAAGCACCATGGTCAGCCGTCGCTAGGATGCTGGGGGCCGGTGGACCGTACCCGGCCGGGCCCGACCGACACAGAAGCCGGCGCGGCCCTAGTCCCCGCTCCCGGAGGGTTCTTCCGTGCCGGCTGGAACGCTGTACCGCGGCCGGGAAGGAATGTGGTCCTGGGTGGCTCACCGAGTCACCGGCGTCCTCATCTTCTTCTTCCTGTTCGTACACGTGCTTGACACCGCTCTCGTGCGTGTCTCCCCCGAGGCCTACGACAAGGTCGTGGCCACGTACAAGACGCCGATCGTCGCCGTGCTCGAGTACGGTCTGGTCGCCGCCATCCTCTTCCACGCCCTCAACGGTCTGCGTGTCATCGCCGTCGACTTCTGGTCGAAGGGCCCGCGCTACCAGAAGCAGATGCTCTGGACCGTCGTCGGCGTCTGGGTCGTGCTGATGCTCGGGGCCATCTACCCCGTTCTCGGCCACGCCGCTCGTGAACTGTTCGGGAGCTGACGCGCATGTCCACGACTGAGACCACCGCCTCCGGCATCGGCCCCGTGGAGGGCGCCGCGCTCTACGACGTCGACAACCCGGCGCCGGTCATCGAGCCGCCGCGCAAGCGGACCAAGAAGACCCCGAAGTCCACCCGTGGCAACTTCGAGATGTACGGCTGGCTGTTCATGCGCCTGTCCGGCATCGTCCTGGTCGTCCTGGTCCTCGGCCACCTGCTCATCCAGCTCGTCCTCGACGGCGGCGTGTCCAAGGTCGGCTTCGCCTTCGTGGCCGGCCGCTGGGCGTCCCCGTGGTGGCAGATCTGGGACCTCGCCATGCTGTGGCTCGCGATGCTGCACGGCGCCAACGGCCTGCGTACCGTCATCAACGACTACGCGGAGCGGACCAACACGCGCCTGTGGCTCAAGGGCCTGCTGTACACCGCCACGGTGTGGACCATCCTGCTGGGCACGCTGGTGATCTTCACCTTCGACCCGAACATCCGCTAGGCACGGGGTTGCGAGAATCATGAAGATCCACAAGTACGACACCGTAATCGTCGGCGCCGGTGGCGCGGGCATGCGCGCCGCGATCGAATCGACGAAGCGCAGCCGCACCGCCGTGCTGACGAAGCTCTACCCGACCCGCTCCCACACGGGCGCCGCGCAGGGTGGCATGGCCGCCGCGCTGGCCAACGTGGAGGAGGACAACTGGGAGTGGCACACCTTCGACACGGTCAAGGGTGGTGACTACCTGGTCGACCAGGACGCCGCCGAGATCCTGGCGAAGGAGGCCATCGACTCCGTCCTCGACCTGGAGAAGATGGGCCTGCCGTTCAACCGGACGCCGGGCGGGACGATCGACCAGCGCCGTTTCGGCGGTCACTCCCGCAACCACGGCGAGGCCCCGGTCCGCCGCTCCTGCTACGCGGCCGACCGCACCGGCCACATGATCCTCCAGACGCTGTACCAGAACTGCGTCAAGGAGGGCGTGGAGTTCTTCAACGAGTTCTACGTCCTCGACCAGCTGATCACCGAGGTGGACGGCGTCAAGCGGTCCGCCGGTGTGGTCGCGTACGAGCTGGCCACCGGCGAGATCCACGTCTTCCAGGCGAAGGCCGTGATCTACGCCTCCGGTGGCTGCGGCAAGTTCTTCAAGGTGACCTCCAACGCGCACACGCTGACCGGTGACGGCCAGGCGGCGGTCTACCGCCGTGGTCTGCCGCTGGAGGACATGGAGTTCTTCCAGTTCCACCCGACCGGCATCTGGCGCATGGGCATCCTCCTGACCGAGGGTGCGCGCGGTGAGGGCGGCATCCTCCGCAACAAGGACGGCGAGCGCTTCATGGAGAAGTACGCGCCGGTGATGAAGGACCTGGCGTCGCGTGACGTCGTGTCCCGGTCCATCTACACGGAGATCCGCGAGGGTCGGGGCTGCGGTCCCGAGGGCGACCACGTCTACCTGGACCTCACCCACCTGCCGCCGGAGCAGTTGGACGCCAAGCTGCCCGACATCACCGAGTTCGCCCGCACCTACCTGGGCATCGAGCCGTACACGGACCCGATCCCGATCCAGCCCACCGCGCACTACGCGATGGGCGGCATCCCGACGAACGTCGAGGGTGAGGTCCTGGCGGACAACACCACGGTGGTCCCGGGCCTGTACGCGGCCGGCGAGGTCGCCTGTGTGTCCGTCCACGGTGCGAACCGCCTCGGCACGAACTCCCTGCTGGACATCAACGTCTTCGGGCGTCGCGCGGGCATCGCGGCCGCCGAGTACTCGCAGAAGGCGAACTACGTCGAGCTGCCGGAGAACCCGGCGCAGTTGGTGGTCGACCAGATCGAGCGGCTGCGGTCGTCGACGGGCACCGAGCGCGTGGCGGAGCTGCGCCGCGAGCTGCAGGAGACCATGGACGCGAACGTCATGGTGTTCCGCACCGAGCAGACGATCAAGACGGCGGTCGAGAAGATCGCCGAGCTGCGGGAGCGCTACAAGAACGTGGCGATCCAGGACAAGGGCAAGCGGTTCAACACGGACCTGCTGGAGGCCGTCGAGCTGGGCAACCTGCTGGACCTGGCCGAGGTCATGGCGGTGTCGGCCCTGGCCCGCAAGGAGTCCCGCGGCGGCCACTACCGCGAGGACTACCCGAACCGCGACGACGTCAACTTCATGCGCCACACCATGGCGTACCGCGAGGTGGGCGACGACGGCACCGAGTCCATCCGTCTCGACTACAAGCCGGTCGTCCAGACCCGCTACCAGCCGATGGAGCGTAAGTACTGATGGCAACCCCAGTTATGGACAAGGTGGAGGCGGAGGCCAAGGCGGCCGCCTACATCACGGTCACCTTCCGCGTCCGCCGCTTCAACCCGGAGGTCTCGGCGGAGGCGACCTGGGAAGACTTCCAGCTGGAGATCGACCCGAAGGAACGCGTCCTCGACGGCCTCCACAAGATCAAGTGGGACCTGGACGGCACGCTGACGTTCCGCCGCTCCTGCGCCCACGGCATCTGCGGCTCGGACGCCATGCGGATCAACGGCAGGAACCGTCTGGCCTGCAAGACGCTGATCAAGGACATCAACCCCGAGAAGCCGATCACGATCGAGCCCATCAAGGGCCTCACGGTCCTCAAGGACCTGGTCGTGGACATGGAGCCGTTCTTCCAGGCGTACCGGGACGTCATGCCCTTCCTCATCACGAAGGACACGAACGAGCCGACGCGCGAGCGTCTGCAGTCGGCGGAGGACCGGGAGCGCTTCGACGACACGACGAAGTGCATCCTGTGCGCCGCCTGCACCTCGTCGTGCCCGGTGTTCTGGAACGACGGCCAGTACTTCGGCCCGGCGGCCATCGTCAACGCGCATCGCTTCATCTTCGACTCGCGTGACCAGGCCGGCGAGCAGCGGCTGGAGATCCTGAACGACAAGGACGGCGTGTGGCGCTGCCGCACGACGTTCAACTGCACCGAGGCCTGCCCTCGCGGCATCGAAGTGACGAAGGCGATCCAGGAAGTGAAGCGCGCGCTGATCACGCGCCGCCTCTGATCCTCGCAGCCCCAGCGTGACATGGGCCCCGCTCCGGTTCGAACCGGAGCGGGGCCCATTTGCGTTGCCCCAGGCGCGAGTTCGAGTGAGTTGAACATGTTCAAAAGGAGGGCTACAGTCATTCTCGACAGCGTTTTGAACGCGTTCAAGGAGGGGTGGGGCAATGGACCTCACGGTCATCGCTTACGTCATCTATCTGCTGGTCAGCATCGCCCTGACGGTATGGGTCGCGCGCACGCTCAGCCGCAACGGGCGGATCTTCCTCGAGGACGTCCTGCACGGGAACGAGAAGCTCGCCGACGCCGTCAACCACCTTCTGGTGGTGGGCTTCTACCTCGTCAACCTCGGTTTCGTCGCGCTGTACCTGAACAGCCACGACAGCATCGACAACGCACGCGGCATCTTCGAGGCCCTGTCCACCAAGCTCGGCGTGGTCCTGCTGGTCCTCGGCGTGATGCACCTGGGCAACGTGTACGTGCTCAACAAGATCAGGCGGCGCGGGGTGATGGAGCGAGAGCAGGTCCCGCCGGTGGAGCCGCAGGGCTGGGTCGCGCCCTCGACGGGGGTCTGAGCCGTGACGGCCACCAAGGTCCGGGACGCCTCGCGCGTCCCGGTCCGGGGACTCACCGTCCTGTACGACGCCGGGTGCGCCCTTTGCACCTTTGTGTGCGACTGGCTGAAAGGGCAGCCGAAGTTGGTGCCGCTGGAACTGGTTCCGGCCGGTTCACAGGAGGCCCGCCGGCGCTTCCCCGGGCTCGACCACCGCGCCACCCTCGACGAGATCACCGTCGTCGGTGACGCCGGTCAGGTCTACCGCGGCTCCGCCGCCTGGGTCGTGACGCTGTGGGCGCTGCGGGGACACCGGGCCCTCGCCCACCGGCTGAGCACCCCGACGGGCGCCAAGCTGGCCAAGGGCGCGGCGCTGGCGGCCGCCAAGTGGCGCGGGGGGCAGTGGGGCGGAGGGGCCTACCGGATGGCTGACGGCTGGACCTACGACCCCGCGAGAGGGTGGACGTACACCGGACCGGGGTGTGACGGCGGCAACTGCGCCACTCGTTAGGCTCTGTGTTCGTGCCTTCGAAGAACCACCGCGCCGACGAGGGCGGTACGCCCACCAAGTCCGAGCAGACCCGTGCGCTCATCCTGGAGACCGCGATGCGGCTGTTCCAGGAGCGCGGCTACGACAAGACGACGATGCGGGCGATCGCCAAGGAGGCCGGTGTCTCCGTAGGGAACGCCTACTACTACTTCGGCGGCAAGGAACATCTGATCCAGGGCTTCTACGACCGGATCGCCGCCGAGCACCGGGTGGCGGTGCGGGAGGTCCTGGCGCGCGAGACCGATCTGGAGGCACGTCTCGCGGGTGTACTGAAGGCCTGGCTGGACATCGCGACCCCGTACCACGAGTTCGCGGTGCAGTTCTTCAAGAACGCCGCCGATCCGGACAGCCCGCTCAGTCCCTTCTCCCCGGAGTCGGAGCACGCGCGCGTGGAGGCCATCGGCATCCACAAGGAGGTGCTGGCGGGGGCGAAGACGAAGGTGCCGGAGGAACTGCGGGAGGTGCTGCCCGAGTTGATGTGGCTCTCTCAGATGGGCCTCGTGCTGTACTGGATCTTCGACCGGACCGAGGGGCGTGAGCGCAGCTACCGGCTGGCCGGGCGCGGCGCCCGCCTCACCGCGCGGGGCGTCCTCCTGGCCCGCTTCCGAGTACTGCGGCCCCTCGTCCGCGATGTGCACGAGTTGTTCACGGACTTCCTGCCGGGGATGACGAAGGCGCTCCCGGACCCGGCCGCGCGACGGGGAGCAGCCGCCTCGGACGACCAGCCCTGAACGGCTGTGCCCGGTCAGCCGCCCCCGAACCTCGCGATCGCCCTGCGGGCGAGCCCCGGCGACAGAACTCACGGGGACAGGTCGGATACTGGCAAGAGCACGGCAGCCCCACCATGAAGGACACCGCCCGATGAAGCTCAGCCGCCCCGTCTCCTGGTTCCTCACCGTCTTCGGCGCCTGGTCGTGGGTGATCTGGACCACCTTCACGAAGAACTTGTTCAAGGACGCCAGCGGGCTTGCCTTCGAGGACGGCAGCCCGACGGCGTACCTGTGGGTGCACTTGGCGCTTGCCATCGTGTCGTTCCTCCTGGGCACGGCCATCGGCGTGATCGGTCTCCGTGGACTGCGGGCGCTCCGGCGCGGATGACCCATGCCGGGCCCGCTCTCACGGGCAGGTCGCGTTCGACGGCCTGCCTGTCGGTCGGCTCACGCCGAGGGACGTCCGTCATGGTGGGCGACCGTGATGTGGTGGTCGGTGCCAGGGCTCTCGAGTTCGTCGACCACGGCGACGGCCAGGTCCTCGGCGCTGATCCACGACTGACCGTCGGCGCCGGTGAGCAGGGTGTCGGTGCCCCGCCGGTAGCGGCCGGTCCGTTCGCCGGGCTCGAGCAGGGCCGGCGGGCTCAGGTAGACCCAGTCCCCACCGGCATGGGCCTGGCAGGTCCGCAGTTGAGCGATCCCGGCGGCGGCGACGCTCTTCCACTCGGCAGGCACATACGCGGGATTGTCGGCGACCAGCAGATCAGGGTCGTCGGGGCTGCGCAGCACTCCGGCACCGCCGACCACTAGCACGCGGATCCCGAGCTGTGCGGCGACGTCCAGCACCGTACGGGTAGCGCCGACCAGGAACTCCTGGTCGACCGGGTTGGTCCGAACGCTCACCACGACGGCGTCCGCGGCGCCGCTCGCGGCGGAGCCTGCGAGCGCCTCGCGCACGGCGTGTGAGTCGTTCACGTCGACCGCGACCGGCGCCACGTTCGGTCCCTCGTGCACAGGCGTCCGGGACAGGGCGAGCACCCGGTGTCCGCGTGCACCGGCCTCACTGGTCAGCCGGCTGCCCACCATCCCGCTGGCACCCAGCACCGCGATCGTCATACCTGCCCGCATCGAACCCTCCTCCATCGAATCTGTCGTTGCCGAGCCTGTTGTCGTCGGACCGGTCGTCATATCCGGCTCCCTTGCAGGTGTGCTTCGCGTACCTGGTCACCGTGCGCCTGGTCTTCTCGCGCCTGGCCTTCTCGGATGTGACCTGCCGTCGGCCTGGTGGGCGCCGTGCTCGTGGTGCGCGGGGTGCGGCGGAGCAGTTGGGGGGAATTGAGCTGTGCGGCGAGCATGGCGGCCAGGGCGAGGGCGAATCCCAGGATCTGCGGCAGGCTCAGCGACTCGCCCAGCACGGTGCCGACGATGGTCGCCACCAGCGGAGAGACCAGCACCAGCGGTGCGGACGCGCCGACCGGCAGCTTGCCGATCCCGCGGAACCACAGCGTGTAGGCGATGAGCCCGCCCATGCTGCCGAGCCACAGGTAGCCGCCCACCGCTCCGGCGTCGATCTGCTGCGGGACCCCCTCGACGGCGAGGGTGATCGGGAGCAGCAGCAGGCCACCGGCCGTCAGTTGCCAGCCGGCCAGGGTCAGCGGACCGACGCCCTGGGGGCGGCCCCACCGCTTGGTGAGGACGAGTCCGGTGCCCATGACGGCGGTACCGCCGAGGCCGGCGAGGACACCGACGGCATCCAGCCGGGCCGTGGGGCCGAGCACGACGAGTCCGACGCCGAGGACACCGATCACACCCCAGGCCAGTCGCCACAGGGTCGGTCGGTCACGGAGCACGGCGACGCCCAACCCGGCGACCAGCAGCGGCTGGGCGGCGCCCAGTGTGGCGGCAACGCCGCCGGGCAGCCGCTCGGCCGACAGGAACAGCAGCGGGAAGAAGGCGCCGATGTTGAGCACGCCGAGCACGGCGGCCTTCCACCACCAGTCTCCGCGCGGGAGCACCCGGGTGATCAGCAGCGCGAGCAGCCCCGCGGGCAGGGCCCGCATCAGTCCGGCGAACAGCGGATGCCCGGGCGGCAGTAGCTGCGTGGTCACGGCGTAGGTGGTGCCCCAGGACGCGGGAGCCAGTGCGGTCAGTGCGACGGTTGCCACCGGCAGCGTGCGCGAGGTCAGCGAATTCATGTGAAGAAGTCTCAGCCGCGCCCCCATCATGAGTCCAAGACATGGTTGCCATACCAACTATGAACCAGGACGATGATTAGGTGGATCTCCAGCAGATGCGATACGTCGTCGCCGTCGCCGAAACTCGCAACTTCACCCGCGCGGCAGAGCGCTGCTTCGTCGTGCAGTCGTCGCTCAGTCACCGGATTGCCAACCTGGAGCGGGAGCTCGGGGTCAAGCTGTTCGCCCGATCCAGCCGCCGCGTCGAGCTGACCCGAGCCGGAGAGGCGTTTCTGGTCGACGCGCGCGAGTGCCTGGCCGCTGCCGACCGCGCGGTTGCGGCCGCTGCCGCCGCGACCGGTGTGATCCGCGGCCGGCTCGCCGTCGGCGTGATCGTGACCACGGCCGCCGTCGACGTACCCGAGCTGCTGCAGCGGTACCGCGCCCGGCACCCGGATGTCCGTGTCAGCCTCCGTTACGGACACAGCAACAAACTGGTGGCGGCGATCCGGGACGGCGACCTGGACATCGCCTTCCTCGGCCTGCCGGAGAGCGAAAGGCTCTCCGGTGTGGAATCCGTTGTCCTCGATCACGACAAGCATGTTCTGGTGGTGCCGACCGGGCACCGCCTCGCGGCCGCTTCTCAGGTCACGCTGCGGGAGATCGCCGAGGAGACGTTCGTGGACTTCGAGAACGGGTCACCCGGCCGGGCCCAGTCCGATGAGGCGTTCGCCGCCGCGGGCCTGGTCCGCAACGTCGCGTACGAGGCCGGCGTCATCGATCTGATGACCCGGCTGATCGCGCGGGGGCTCGGCATCGCGCTGCTGCCGTCGGCGTTCATCCGGCCGCGGGCCGCCGAAAACCCCGATCTGGCGCTGGTCCCGGTGGTCGACGGACCGCGTCGCATCGAGTACCTGGTCTGGAACCGGTTCAACCCCAGCCCGGCCACCCGGGCGATGCTCGACGTCCTCGGGGTCGGCCCACAGGCACAGCCGTAAAGGCTCAGCGGTTGCACGGATTGCGATCGCGTGGCGCAAACCCGTACACCGGCCGCGAGGCAACAGGGGTGCGGCGGGACTCGCCGCCCGACACCCTGTTACTTTCCCCACCGTGCCTGCCTTCAAGAAGATTGTCCGGCGTCGTCTGCCGGTCACCTCCGCTGCCGTGTTGTCCCTTTCGCTCACCATGTCCGCGACCGCGTTCGCGGACACCCGGAGCCCCACAGCCTCGCCGCCGACGTCGATGTCGACCGTCGGCGGCGAGCAACTCGGCAGACCGGGTACCCAGGTGAACCTCGGCGGCGGGGCCCCGGTGCTGCCCAAGGACCTCACCGCGCGCTCCTGGATCGTCGCCGACGCCGAGTCCGGTGACGTCCTGGCCGCCCACAACGCGCACTGGCGACTCGCCCCGGCGAGCACGCTGAAGATGCTGTTCGCGGACACCGTGCTGCCCAAGTTCCCGAAGGACACGGAGCACAAGGTGGTTTCCTCCGATCTGGCCGGCATAGGCGCCGGCTCCAGCATGGTCGGGATAAAGGAGGGCGAGACCTACACGGTCCACGACCTGTGGCTCGGGGTCTTCCTGCGCTCCGGCAACGACGCGGTGCACGTGCTGTCCGCGATGAACCAGGGCGTCGAGCAGACCGTCAAGGACATGCAGGCGCACGCCGAGGAACTCCAGGCCCTCGACACGCATGTCGTCAGCCCCGACGGCTACGACGCCAAGCGGCAGGTCTCCTCGGCCTACGACCTCACCCTGATCGCCCGCTCCGGGATGCAGAAGAAGGACTTCCGGGAGTACTGCTCGACGGTGCGGGCACAGTTCCCCGGCGAGACCACGAAGAAGAAGGGCAAGAAGACCCGCTCGTCCTTCGAGATACAGAACACCAACCGGCTGCTGGCCGGGGACGGCGACGTCACGCCGTACAAGGGCATCGCAGGTGTGAAGAACGGCTACACCACCAACGCGGGCAACACCTTCACGGGCGTCGCCGAACGGGACGGCAGGGTGCTGCTCGTCACCGTCATGAACCCGGAGAAGAAGGAACACAACGAGGTCTACAAGGAGACCTCCCGACTGTTCGACTGGGGGTTCCGCGCGGTCGGCAAGGTGACACCGGTGGGTGAGCTCGTCGCCCCGAGGAGCGCGAGCACCGGTGCCACGCCCGGCGCGCGCCCGTCCGCCGCGGGCGCGGGCAAGGAATCCGTGGAGCCGGTTGCCTCCGCGAAGGGCGGCGGCTCCAGTGGGATGGGGGTGGCCCTCGGCATCGTCGGCGGAGTCCTCGTACTGCTCGCCGCGGGTGGGTTCCTGGTCACCCGCCGTTGGCCGCTGCCTGACCTGATGCGCCGTCGGACCCGTCCCTGACCGTGTCCGCACCGACGTTCTGCGTCGCCGTCCAGGCGGCGCAGAACAGGACGAGTTTGGCGGTGAGGTTGATCCACAGCAGCAGCGCGACCGGCAGCCCGAAGGCACCGTACATGCTCTTTGCGGCGACTCCCTGGAGGTAGCCGCTGAGCGACACCTTGAGCAGTTCGAAACCGATCGCGCCGATCAGAGCGGCGGTCAGCAGCCTGCGTCGCGGCGGCTCCACGCCGGGCAGCAGCGTGAGGGCGTACAGCAGGACCAGGAAGTCGGCGAGGACGGAGACGGCGAACGCGGCGACGCGCAGCAGGACGCTGCCCCAGTCGCCACTGACGAGGCCGAGCGGCCCGGCCAACCATCCGACCAGCGCGGAGGCGACGGTGGACGTGGCGAGGGTGACGACGACCGCGCCGCCGAGCCCCAGGAGCACCCCGGCGTCCTTGACCTTGCGCATCAGGGGGTTCTCGTCGCCGTCCGGCAGCTCCCACACCGCACGCAGACAGTCCCGGACCTGCCCCACCCAGTTGATGCCGGCGAACAGCAGCACGGCACCAGCGATGACGCCGACGGTGCCGGCGTTCTGGGCCAGGTTGTGGATGTCGAGCTGGCCGGAGATGCCGGGGAACTGATCGGCGATCCTTTTCTGCAGGTTGTTCTGCTGGGCCGTGCTGAGCGTCGCGGCGCCGATCGCCACGGCGACGGTCAGCAGCGGGAAGAGCGCCACGAAGCTGATGAACGTCATCGCGGCGGCGAGCCGGGACCACTTCACCCGGTCCAGGCGCTCGTACGCGCACCACGCGTGCGTGGCCATGAGGCGTGTGACCAACGGCCCGATGACAGGGAGCTTCTTCAGCCAGTCCATGATCTGATTCTCATCTCGGAGCGCTCGATGTGATGCATCGCCCATTCCGGTGAGGAGCCATGCAGAGCGTCGAGCTTGCTACGTTACGCCCGTTTTCCGGCGCTACGGTCACGGTCATGCCTGCCCACAAGGACACTTTCGGCACCCCTCGGTCCCTGCTGATTCTCGGCGGGACGTCCGAGATCGCGCTGGCCACCGCGCGCCGCCTCGTCACCCGCGGCGCCCGTACGGCATGGCTGGCCGGGCGCCCCTCTCCCTCGTTGGAGAGAGCCGCCGAGCATCTGCGCCGGCTCGGCGTCGACACCCGTACGGTCGCCTTCGACGCGCTCGAGCCCGAGGCCCACGAGAGCGCGCTCGGCAAGGTGTTCGCGGAGGGCGCCGTCGACCTGGTGCTGCTCGCGTTCGGTGTGCTCGGCAACCAGTCGACCGACGAGCGCGACCCGGTGTCCGCGGCCCGCGTCGCGCAGACCAACTACACGGGCGCGGTCTCGGCGGGCCTGGTATGCGCCGGCGCGCTCCAGGCGCAGGGCCACGGCTCACTCGTGGTGCTGTCGTCGGCCGCCGGGGAACGCGCTCGGCGCGCCGGCTTCATCTACGGCTCCAGCAAGGCGGGCCTGGACGCGTTCGCGCAGGGGCTGGGTGACGCGCTGCACGGCACCGGGGTGCACGTCATGGTGGTACGGCCCGGATTCGTCCGTACCCGCGGGATGTCCGGACAGGAGGTGGGACCGTTGTCCACCACGCCGGAGGAGGTCGCCACCGCCATCGAACTGGGGCTGCGCCGACGCTCGGAGGTGGTGTGGGTGCCCGGGACCCTGCGGCTGGTGATGTCGGCGGTGCGGCACCTGCCGCGACAGATGTACCGGCGGCTGACGGTCTAGCCGGCGGAGTTTGCCGGGCTTGCGCCGGCGGGGGCCTCGCCGGGAGCGGACCGGCGGTATTCCCTTCCGGCGGGCGGGGTCTGCGCTGTGCCTCGCAGCCGCGTCTGGCCCAACAGGCCCGGCACGCTCAGCACCAGCCGCTGCTTGAATGAACCCCCTCGGTGAACAAGATCACCACTCGCAGCTGGAGTCCTACCGGCGTGGTGGCGAGAGGAACTTACCGACAACGCGGCGAACCTTCGAGGCCCCGTCGGGTTCACCCAGGCGCAATGCCGTGTTGGCGGCGCTGAGTACCGCGTCGATTTGGAACGCAGCGAGATCCGGGTCCAGTTCGGCTATCTCTCCCGTGTCCACAGCGTGACGTAGCTCGTCGGCGAGCAGAGCCAGCCAGCCGCGCCGGTGGAGCAGCAGGGTGTCAAGAACTTTCCCGGGCCTGCTGTCGAAATCGGGAAGGCTGGCAGCCCAGAAGCACCCTCCGGCGAACAGCGGTGTCTCGGCGTAGGAGATCCAACGCTCCGTCAGTGCATGGAGCCGCGCTCGCCCTGCTTCTGCGGCCAGCGCAGGGCGGATGACAGCTTCATTGAACTCCTCGCGCGCCGACTCCGCGACCGCGAGCTGCAAGTTCTCCTTGGTCTTGAAGAGCGTCTGGATCCCGCTCTTGCTCAACTGCAGATCAGCGGCCAGGCGGCCGATGCTGAGCCCGTTGAGCCCCTCCAGCGAGGCGACGTCGACGCCGTGCCGGGCGATCTTGCGCCGGGCGCGAGATCCCCGGACGAGGCGCTGATCCACCGTGGTCTCGGCCGCGGCTTCAGGCGTGGGCACCGCCACTTGTGAACTCCTGTGCCTGCTCTGCTCGTGCATCGTTCCATCCTGTCATCCGCTTGCCTAAAACATACGACCGGTCGTACGTTTTAGGGAAGTTGAAGGAGGACGTCGTGGACCAACCACACATGTTTGACCTGGCGTGCGACCTCGCCATCGCCAAGAGCCGACAGGACATTCCCGCCGCCCTACGGCTGTTCCATCCGGACATGGTGCTGGAGACCCCGGCATTCGGCACCACCGCGCGGGGTCTGGCCGACAACGAGCAGGCGCTGCGCCGGTTCTTCGCCTCGTTCCCCGACTACGACGTCGACTTACAAGGCCACGCGAGTGACGGCGACACGCTCGTATGCTGGGGTACAGCACGGATGACCATGACGGGCACCCGGTTCGGCGTGAACCCCAACGGTAAACGTGCCGAGATGCCGGTATTCATCCAGTTCTCCTTCAAAGACGAACTCATTGCAGGCGAGCGGTTCTTCTTCGACCTGGCGACGCTGTGCGCCCAGTCGGGAGTCTCGACGGACGTGGTCCGGCGCACTCTCTTTCCCGCCCTCACAGGAGGTGATGCCGCATGACGACGGATCCGCGTGTGAAAGACGTCGGCGACATCCGGACAACGCACCTCTTTGACATGGTTGTCGACTTGAACCGCCGGCTGCCCATCGGTAGTGGCCCGTTCGGCCGACGCATCCTCTTCGGTGCCGCAGGCGGCACATTCCATGGCCCTGGGCTGCACGGCGATGTCCTTCCGGGGGGCGGCGACTGGGCCCTGTTCGCCCCTGATGGAACGATGAGCCTGGACGTACGCCTGACGCTGCGCACCCACGACGATGCCCTCCTGCACATGACCTATGGGGGCCGCTGGGTCACCCCGCTCGAGCTACGCGGCGCGCTGGCCGACCCCGCCGAGCGGTACCGGATCGACCCTGCCGACTACTACTTCCGTACCAACCCGCTCTTCGAGACCGGTGCCGAGCCCTACGCGTGGCTCAATGGCACGGTCTGTATCGGGTCGGGATACCTGGTCGAGGGCGGCATTGCTTACAAGGTCTCTCAGGTCCTGTAACGGGCGTTCATACGGTGGTAGGGACCTCAAGCGAACTTGGTCGGCGAACTACATCGACGACCTCGTCGGCCGCCGGCCCCCGAGGCCACGGCGGTCGGCGACGGCGGTAGCCAGCTGCCGGCCCAGGTCCACCGCATCCTGCAGGCCCAGATTCCCTTACGCCCTGGGGGGCAATAGGGAGTGGGTGAAGGAGCGGCGTCCGGTGCGGTCGATCGCAAGGCGCCGGAAGGTCCTCATAGCGGAGCTACTAGGACATTTCGGCAACGCCGCTGGGGGTCCCCCCTGCTCGAAGAGCTTGGGGGAGGCCGTGCCGGGCGTCGCGACGCCGCTCCCTATTGCCCCCCCCAGGTCGTTAATACTCCAGCCGGAGACCGTGAGCCTTTTCCAACCTGGGGCTGATGTGGTCAGGCCACGTCCTGGAGCCGTGCAGTGAGACCGGCCGCGCCCTGACATGCTGGCGATCTAGGACGGGATCAGACCTATTCCTTACCTATCCTCGCCGCCGGTAGGAATCATCAGCGAGAGGAACGCCATGCCGGAGCAGAGCAACGCCGCGCCCGAGGGCTACACCACGGTTGCACCCTGGGTCGTGACCGACGACACGGGGGCCTTCCTCGACTTCGTCACCCAGGCGTTCGACGGGGAGGAGCTCGGGCGGGTGGCGACCGAGGACGGCTTGATCGGTCACGGTGAGATCCGCGTGGGCGACACCGTCGTATTGGCCTTCGACCGGCGCGCGGACTGGCCCACCATGCCGAGCCTGCTCCGCGTGTTCGTCACCGACGCGGACCAGGCGTTCGCACGGGCCGTCGCGGCCGGCGGGCAGGTCGTCACCGCGCTGGCGGACAACGCCTTCGGACAGCGCGGCGGGCGCGTCAAGGACCCCTTCGGCAACATCTGGTGGGTGGTCAGCCACGTGGAGGACGTCGCTGAGGACGAGATGTGGAAGCGGCTGCAGAACCCCGTCTACGCCGAGGCCATGCGCGTGGCCCAGGAGACGCTCGACGCTGAGCTCAGCGGTCGACGTCACGGACGCAGCAGCGCGCCCGTCACGACGACCAGCTGATCAATGCCGGTCCGGGCTCCCCTGTGTCAGACCGGTTGGCGATGCGAAGTCCCGAGTGACGCTGGATCTCGGGTCATGCACAGAAGTGAAGCTCCTGGTAGACGAGTTCACGACCAAGATCACTCGCTCGACCAGGAGCTTCGCCGTGCTTGTCTACCCGTCCGCGATCGACCTGTCCAGCGCGCACCTGCGCCTCCTGACCCGGCGGCTCGCGGCACGCCGCCGACAGGTTGGCACCCGCTGGCGGCGCCTGCCCGCGTCTCGTCAGGCCCTGCTCGTCCTGGCTCACTTGCGCTGCGGTGACACCTACGCCCGGCTCGCCGCCTCCTTCGGGATCGGCGTGCTTCGCCGACAAGGGCTACCAGGGCGCCGGCGGGCTTCCGGACAACCGCTGTTCCTGCGTCCAGGTCGATACCCATCTGTGGCGGAGCGCCGTCGAGCGTGTCATCTCGCAGGACAAGCTCCTCTTAGGTGGCGGGAAGGCCGGTGGCGTTCTCGGGCGCGCCGGCCTGGGTCGGCACCACCGTGCTGCCGAAGGCGAACTCCCTCAGCTTGCGCCAGACGCCGTCCGCGCCCTGCTCGTAGAGCGCGAAGCCGGTGCAGGACCACGCGGCCTCGTAGCCGGCGAGTTCCTCGTACGCCCGGTCCATCGCCGCCTCGTCGATGGCGTGCGCCACCGTGACGTGCGGGTGGTACGGGAAGACCAGCTCGCACGCCATCGGCCCGGAAGCGTCACGGACCTGCTTCTGCAGCCACGCGCATGCCTCGGCACCCTCGACGACCTTGACGAACACCACGGGCGACACCGGCCGGAACGTGTCCGTGCCGGACAACCGCATCGGGAAGGGGCGCCCGGCCGCCGCGACCTCGGCGAGGTGCGCCTCGATCGCGGGCAGCCCGGAGGCGTCGACCTCCGTCGGCGGGAGCAGGGTGACATGCGTGGGGATGCCGTGAGCGGCGGCGTCGCCGAAGCCCGCGCGCAGCTCCTGGAGCAGGCTGCCGTGAGGCTCCGGGACCGCGATCGACACACCGATCGTTACGGTCCCCACGTCGTCTCCTGTCGTCGTGCTGGTGTTCTTCGGTGCTCCGCGCGGGCAGGGACGGCTGCCGGCTCGGTTCTCGACTGTACGGCGATACCTCCCCATATCGGGAGGTCGCTGCGGGGGTCAGTGCTTGGCGGGCAGGAAGCCCATCCGGTCGTACGTCCGGGAGAGGGTCTCCGCGGCGACGGCACGCGCCTTCTCCGCGCCCTTGGCCAGGATCGAGTCGAGCGTCTCGGGGTCGTCCAGGTACTGCTGGGTGCGCTCCCTGAACGGCGTCACGAATTCGACCATGACCTCGGCGAGGTCCGTCTTGAGCGCACCATAGCCCTTGCCGGTGTACTTCTGCTCCAGCTCCGCGACACCGGTTCCGGTGAGGGTGGAGTAGATGGTCAGCAGATTGCTGATGCCCGGCTTGTGCTCCACGTCGTACCGGATGACGGTGTCCGTGTCCGTGACGGCGCTCTTGACCTTCTTGGCGGTGGTCTTCGGGTCGTCGAGCAGGCTGATGACGCCCTTCGGCGTGGCCGCCGACTTGCTCATCTTGACCGACGGGTCCTGGAGGTCGTAGATCTTCGCCGTCTCCTTGAGGATGTACGGCCGCGGGACCGTGAAGGTCTCGCCGAAGCGGCCGTTGAAGCGCTCGGCGAGATCCCGGGTCAGCTCGATGTGCTGGCGCTGGTCCTCACCGACCGGTACCTCGTGGGCCTGGTACAGCAGGATGTCGGCGACCTGGAGGACCGGGTACGTGAACAGGCCGACGCTCGCGCGGTCGGCGCCCTGCTTGGCGGACTTGTCCTTGAACTGGGTCATGCGGCTCGCCTCGCCGAAGCCGGTGAGGCAGTTCATGACCCAGGCGAGCTGGGCGTGCTCGGGAACATGACTCTGGACGAAGAGCGTGCACCGCTCCGGGTCGAGACCGGCCGCGAGGAGCTGGGCCGCGGCCAGGCGGGTGTTGGCGCGCAGCTCCTTCGGGTCCTGCGGGACGGTGATCGCGTGCAGGTCGACGACCATGTAGAACGCGTCGTGGGTCTCCTGCAGGTCCACCCACTGGCGGACAGCGCCGAGGTAGTTTCCGAGGTGGAACGAGCCGGCCGTGGGCTGGATTCCGGAGAGCACGCGAGGACGGTCTGAAGCCATGTTCACCATTCTCTCAGGTCCGCGAGGCACCTCCGGGACTGGTCCGCAACAGGACCGGCCCGAAGTGCCCCCGACGGTGTAACAAGGGGACATGACAAACAGAGGGGGCCGCGGGCGCCGACTGGGCGGGCTGGTGGCGGCGTCAGTGGTGACGGTGGTGGCGCTGGCAGGGGCGGCCGTTCCGGCGCGGGCCGCGGGCGAGCGCTCACCCGATCTCGCGATCGTCGTGGCGAACGGCACGGGCCGTACGACGACGCTGCGACCCGAGGACCGGGACTTCACACTGCTGCGGCGGCTGCTGGGGCCGACGGAGACGAAGAGCGAGCCGGTGCCGGACGCATGGCACGAAGGGCGGTACCCGCGGGTGCGGGCCACGGTGATGTGGGCGCTGACCGGGGTCGGCGGGTGGCCTTACACGCAGCGCGCGCCGGGCGGTGATGTGGCCATCGAGCGCCAGGACCAGGTGTTCCTGGCGGAGGACGGAACGCCCTGGGTCCGGTCCGATCCGGCGCCGGACGTCGACGACGACGACATCCGGTGGCGTCGGGCACCGCGGGATGTTTTCGACCGGTTGGACAAGCGCGGGCTGATCGGGCCGCCCGCCGCCGACGCGGGCGGCCCCTCGGACCACCTGCGCTGGGGGGTCATGGGGCTCGGGGCGGGGCTCGTCCTGGGAGTCGGCGGCACCTACGCCGTACGGCGCGCGGCGGCCCGGCGCGATGGGCTGCGGCCCGAGCCGCGCCAAGAGCTCATCGATCTCTGACCGCTCGGGCGCCGTGCGCCACGCGGCGGGGCCGCACGACGGTGCCGGCCCCGCACTCCCGCGGCTGATCAGCCCAGGTCGATCTCCGGGTACAGCGGGAAACCGGCCACCAGGTCGGACGCCCGGTGGGCGATCTCGTCCGCGATCTTCGGCTCCAGGACGTGCTGGGCCTTGGACGGGGCGCCCTTGCTCGTAGTGCCGGGAACGGCGGTCGTCAGGACGCGGTCGATCAGGGCCGCGATCTCGTCCATCTCCGCCGTGCCCAGGCCACGCGTGGTGAGCGCCGGTGTGCCGATGCGGATACCGGAGGTGTACCAGGCGCCGTTCGGGTCGGCCGGGATGGAGTTGCGGTTGGTGACGATGCCCGACTCCAGCAGGGCGGCTTCCGCCTGGCGGCCGGTGAGGCCGTAGGAGGAGGCCACGTCGATCAGGTTCAGGTGGTTGTCGGTGCCGCCGGTGACGAGCGTGGCGCCGCGGCGCAGCAGGCCCTCGGCCAGCGCGCGGGAGTTGTCCACGATCCGCTGGGCGTAGTCACGGAAGGAGTCCTGCCGGGCCTCCGCGAGCGCCACCGCCTTCGCCGCCATCACATGCGGGAGCGGGCCGCCCAGCACCATCGGGCAGCCGCGGTCGACCTGGTCCTTCAGGGAGTCGTCGCACAGGACCATGCCGCCGCGCGGGCCGCGCAGCGACTTGTGGGTGGTGGTCGTCACGATCTGGGCGTGCGGGATCGGGTCGAAGTCGCCGGTCAGCACCTTGCCCGCGACCAGGCCGGCGAAGTGCGCCATGTCGACCATGAGTGTGGCGCCGACCTCGTCGGCGATCTCGCGCATGATCCGGAAGTTCACCAGCCGGGGGTACGCCGAGTAGCCCGCGACGATGATCAGCGGCTTGAATTCGCGGGCCGACGCGCGCAGCGCCTCGTAGTCGATCAGCCCGGTGGCCGGGTCGGTGCCGTAGGAGCGCTGGTCGAACATCTTGCCGGAGATGTTCGGGCGGAAGCCGTGGGTGAGGTGGCCGCCCGCGTCCAGGGACATGCCGAGCATGCGCTGGTTGCCGAAGGCGCGACGCAGTTCCGCCCAGTCCTCCTCGGAGAGGTCGTTGACCTGGCGGACGCCCGCCTTCTCCAGGGCGGGGCCCTCGACGCGCTGGGCGAGGACGGCCCAGAAGGCGACGAGGTTGGCGTCGATGCCCGAGTGCGGCTGGACGTAGGCGTGCCGGGCGCCGAACAGTTCCCTGGCGTGCTCGGCGGCGAGGGCCTCGACGGTGTCGACGTTGCGGCAGCCGGCGTAGAAGCGGCGGCCGATGGTGCCCTCGGCGTACTTGTCGCTGAACCAGTTGCCCATCGCCAGCAGCGTCGCCGGGGAGGCGTAGTTCTCGGAGGCGATCAGCTTGAGCATCTCGCGCTGGTCGGCGACCTCCTGGCCGATGGCGTCGGCGACACGCGGCTCGACGGCACGGATCACGTCGAGAGCGGCGCGGAAGGCGGTGGACTCGGTGGAGAGGGACTGCGGCTCGGGCATATCGGCCTCCGGGGCGTGGCAAGCGATCACGGTTCACGGTTGGCCCAGGCGCACGGCACTCGCTCGTCAGGCCGTCAAGGGCCTGGGCCGCTCCCCGATGGTCGATCCCATCCCAGCGCGCCAGTCACGGCCCGCCGTCAGCCTACCGGGCACATCGGTGGGCCTTGCGTCCTCGTCCACCATGCGAGCGACGGCAGGAAGGCGACGATGGGAAGGGGGTACGTCCTCGTGGCACGTCCTCGTAGGCAGAAAAGGGAGCCTCCGTGAATACGACAGACACGCTCATCGCCGCGGTCGAGGCCCACAGCGCGCACAACTACCACCCCCTCCCGGTCGTCGTGGCCACGGCGGAGGGCGCCTGGGTGACGGATGTCGAGGGGCGGCGCTACCTCGACCTGCTGGCCGCGTACTCGGCGCTGAACTTCGGCCACCGCAACCGGCGGCTGATCGATGCGGCGAAGGCGCAACTGGAGCGGGTGACGCTGACGTCCCGGGCCTTCCACCACGACCGGTACGCCGACTTCTGCACACAGTTGGCCGAGCTGTGCGGCATGGAGATGGTGCTGCCGATGAACACGGGTGCCGAGGCCGTGGAGACCGCGGTGAAGACGGCCCGCAAGTGGGGCTACCGGATCAAGGGCGTGCCCGCCGAGATGGCGAAGATCGTGGTCGCGACGGGCAACTTCCACGGCCGTACCACGACGATCATCAGCTTCTCCACCGACCACGAGGCGCGCGCGGACTTCGGCCCGTACACGCCGGGCTTCGAGATCGTGCCGTACGGGGACCTGACCGCGATGCGCGCCGCGCTGACGGAGAACACGGTGGCGGTGCTGCTGGAGCCGATCCAGGGCGAGGCGGGGGTGCTGGTGCCGCCGGCCGGTTATCTGCCGGCGGTGCGGGAGCTGACCCGTGAGCGGAACGTGCTGTTCGTCGCCGACGAGATCCAGTCGGGTCTCGGGCGGACGGGGCGCACCTTCGCGTGCGAGCACGAGGGGGTCGTACCGGATGTGTACGTGCTCGGGAAGGCGCTCGGCGGCGGGATCGTGCCGGTGTCGGCGGTGGTGTCGAGCAGCGAGGTACTCGGGGTGTTCCGGCCGGGTGAGCACGGCTCGACGTTCGGCGGGAACCCGCTGGCCTGCGCGGTGGCGCTGGAGGTGATCGCGATGCTGCGATCCGGCGAGTACCAGGCGCGGGCGGCGGAGCTGGGCGAGCATCTGCACCGCGAGCTGGCACTGCTGACGGACACGGGTCGGGTGACCCAGGTGCGCGGTCGCGGGCTGTGGGCGGGCGTCGACATCCATCCGCGGTACGGGACGGGGCGGGATGTCAGCGAGAAGCTGCTGGACCGGGGCGTCCTGGTCAAGGACACCCACGACGCCACGATCCGGATCGCCCCGCCCCTGGTGATCAGCAAGGAGGATCTGGACTGGGGGCTGGCCCGGCTGCACTCGGTCCTCGGTGCGTAGCCCCCAGCACTACAGGAGAGGTCGCTAGAGGATCACATGCGGCAGGAAGCGGGCGTACTCGTCGGTGACCAGGCCGGACGACTCGCGGATGCCGAGCCCTGCCGGCTCGCCGTCGACGACCCAGGCGCCGAGGACGACGTGGTTGCCGTCGAAGGACGGCAGCGGCGCCAACTCCTGGTAGCAGAAGCCCTTTTCCCGCAGGGCCGGCTCGGCGCCCGGCTCGTGGACCGTCACCCCCTCGCCCTCACGGCCGAGAAGCGGCTTGGCCACATAGCCCGTGGTGTGCGCCAGTTCCCTCGGTCCGTCGAGGTGGGCGGGGAGCAGGTTCGGGTGGCCCGGGTACAGCTCCCAGAGGATGGCGAGGAGCGCCTTGTTGCTGAGCAGCATCTTCCAGGCCGGCTCGATCCACAGGGTGCTGCCCGTGCCACCGCCGTTGTCGAGGGTGTCGAGGACATGGTCGGCGAACCGGTCCGTGGTGAGCCACTCCCACGGATAGAGCTTGAAGCAACTGCGGATGAAACGGAGCCGGTTGTCGACGAAGCGCTCGGAGAGCGGATCCCAGCCGATCTCCTCCATGGAGATCCAGTCGGTGTCCAGCCCTGCCTGCTCCGCGGTCTCCTTCAGGTAGGCGACCGTCATCAGGTCCTCACCGAGTTCGTCGACCGCTGAGTGCGCGAAGTGGAGCGGGCTTCCTGGCGGCAGCAGGGCGGCCTGCCTCTTCCAGGCGGCGACGAGGCGTTCGTGGAGGGAGTTCCACTGGTCGGCTCCGGGGAAGCGCTCCTCCATCCAGAACCACTGGGGCGAGGCGGCCTCGACCAGGGAGGTGGGCGTGTCGGCGTTGTACTCCAGGAGCTTGGCCGGGCCCGTGCCGTCGTAGCGCAGGTCGAAACGGCCGTAGACGGACGGGAGTTCGGCGCGCCGGTGCCAGGCCTCGGCGACCGCCCGCACCAGGCGCGGATCGGTGATGCCGAGGTCGGCGAAACGGTCCTCGGCGACGATGTGCGCGGCCGCGGCCAGGCACATGCCGTGCAGTTCCTCGACGACCTCCTCCAGCGCCTCCACCTCGGGCAGCGTGAAGACGTAGTACGCGCTCTCGTCCCAGTAGGGGCGGAGGGAGTCGTCGGGGTAGCGGGTGAGCGGGTAGATGAGACCCTGGGCCTCGACCGTCCGCTGCCAGCCGGGGCGGGGGTCGGTCCTGTGGCGTTCCATGGGCCGCTCAGCCGCCGGACGAGCCGTGGCCGCCGCCGAAGCCGCCGCGGTGGACTCCGCTGTGGTCGCCGCTGCCCGAACCACCTGATCCGGATCCCTTGCCGGGCTTGGTGAAGGAGCCGCCGCTGACGTAGCCGTTCTTCTTCTTGCCGCCGTAGTAGTAGTTCCCGTTGACGGACGTCCTGTTGGAGCAGTTCTTGTCCGCGACGATTCGGTAGCCCTTGCCCATGGTGTAACTGTCGCTGTCGACGCAGCGCTTGTCCGGATCCGAGGAGCAAGCGGTGAGGGCTGCGGCGAGCAGTCCCATGCCGCCGAGGACGACCGTGCCCGAGCGCAGTTGCCGGCGTGTGTCCGCCATGTTCGTGATTCCCCCGTGCTGTGAGCCTGGTGAGACGTCGGTAGGACGTGTGGCGCGCATCAGACTAGAGACAGTGAATCTGCCGTTCGATTCCACCCCTGTCCCCGTGCCGTCGCCTACAGTCGCTTCGTGCTCTTTGGAATGGTGTGCGCGTTGTGCGCGGCGGTCTGTTTCGGTACGGCGACGGTGTTGCAGGCCGTCGCGACACGTACGGCCGGCCGAGGCGGCGGCGGGGATGCGGCGCTGCTGCTGCGGGCGCTGCGGCAGTGGCGGTATCTGGCGGGGCTCGCGCTGGACGGGCTCGGGTTCCTGTTCCAGATCGCGGCGCTGCGCTCGATCCCGATCTACGCGGTGGGCGCGGCGCTCGCGTCCAGCCTCGCGGTGACGGCGGTGGTCGCGGCCCGGCTGCTGCGGGTGCGGCTGACCCGGAGCGAATGGACCGCGGTGGCCGTGGTGTGCGCGGGGCTGGCGATGCTGGGGCTGGCGTCCGGCGCGGAGGGCGACCAGGGCGGGTCGACGGCGCTGAAGTACGTGATGCTGGCGACGGCGGTGGCCGTACTGCTGCTCGGGCTGGCCGGGGGACGGCTGCCGGGGCGGGGTCGGTCCCTGGCGCTGGGTCTGGGTGCCGGGTTCGGGTTCGGGGTGGTCGAGGTGGCGGTACGGCTGATCGACGGGCTCACGCCGTCCGGTCTGCTCGCCAATCCGGCGACGTACGCGCTGCTGATCGGCGGCTCGGCGGCCTTCCTGCTGCTGACCACGGCCCTGGAGCGGGGGTCGGTGACGGTGGCCACCGCGGGCATCGTCGTGGGCGAAACGGTGGGGCCCGCGGCGGTGGGGGTGATGTGGCTGGGTGACCGCACACGGGAGGGGATGGCCTGGCTGGCGGTGCTGGGGTTCATGGTGGCGGTGGCTGGTGCGCTGCTCCTGGCACGGTTCGGGGAGGCACCGGCCGAGGAAGCGCCGGCCGAGGAAGCGCCGGCCGAGGAAGCGCGGGCAGAGGAGTCGCCGGTCGAAGAGGTGCGGGCCGAGGGGATGTGACGTCGTTCCCCGTCGGTCACGGCAACACCCTGCACAGCGCCTCCAGCGCGCCCGCCCACGCGTGGTCCGGCGGCCTGGCGTACCCCACGACCAGGGCGTCCTGCGGTTCGACGACGGCGTGCGCGTGGCGATAGCGCCGCAGACCGTGCACCGCCAGGCCCTGCCAGGCCGCCGCCTGGAGCACCGTCCGCTCGGTGCCGGGTGGCAGGCGCAGCACCGCGTGCAGTCCTGCCGCTATACCCGTGACGCGGACGTCGGGGGCGCGGGTGGCCAGCGCCTCGGCCAGGGCGTCGCGGCGCCGCCGGTAGCGCAGCCGGGCGGCGCGCACATGGCGGTCGTACGCGCCCGAGGTGATGAACTCCGCCAGCGTCAGCTGGTCCATCACCCCGCACCTGTCCGTCACGATCTCCCCCGCCGCCACCTCCTCCGCCAGTGCCGGCGGCAGCACCATCCAGCCCAGGCGCAGCGCGGGCGCCAGGGACTTGCTGGCGGTGCCCAGGTAGACCACGTGGTCCGGGTCCAAGCCCTGCAACGCCCCGACCGGCTGGCGGTCGTAGCGGAACTCTCCGTCGTAGTCGTCCTCCAGCACCAGTGCGCCGGTGCGCCGTGCCCAGTCGACGACGGCCGCCCGCCGGTCGGGGTGCAGGGGCACGCCCAGCGGGAACTGGTGGGCGGGAGTGAGCAGGACGGCAACCGTGTCCACCAACTCGTCGGTACGGGTTCCCCGTTCGTCGAACGACAGCGGCTCGGTACGCAAGCCGGACGCCTCCAGCAGGTTCCAGTGGACATCGAGCCCGAACGACTCCACGGCGACCCTCCGCACGTCGCGTGCCCGCAGCACCGCGCCGAGGATCTTCAGCCCGTGTGAGAAGCCCGCGCACACCAGGATCCGTTCCGGGTCGGCGCGCACCCCGCGCGCCCGGGACAGATACCGCGCGAGCGCGGTGCGCAGCTCGACGCGGCCGCGCGGGTCGCCGTAGCCGAAGGCGTCGTTCGGCGCCGCCGCGAGGGCACGGCGGGCGGCCCTGAGCCACTCGGTGCGGGGGAAGAAGGACAGGTCGGGGGTGCCGGGCGCCAGGTCGTGGGCCGGGCCCCGGCGCTCGCGGGGCCGGTGCGCGGCGGGCCCGGCCGGCGGCCTTGACCAGGCGCTGTCGGCCACCCGGGTTCCCGAACCCTGGCGTGCCGTGAGCCAGCCCTCGGCGACGAGGTCCCCGTAGGCGTCGGCGACCGTGTTGCGCGCGATGCCCAGGTCGGCGGCGAGCGAGCGGGAGGAGGGCAGTCGTGTTCCCGGGGTCAGCCGGCCGCTGCGGACCGCCTCCCGCAGGGCGTCCGTCAGGCCCTTGCGCACGCCCCGTCCGGTCGGTTCGAGATGGAGGTCGACCCCGAAAGCGGCCCACGAATTCGCCATGGAAATGGACCATACCGCTGGGCTGCCTGGTTCGTAGTGTCGAGCCGTGAGCACAGACGACAACGCCCGGTACGCCCCCGAAGAACCCGCCCGGCTGCAGTGGGCGAAGCACGCCCCCGAGGTCTTCAAGGCCATGGTCCGGCTGGACGCGGCCGCCCGGCAGGGCCTCGACCCGAAGCTGTACGAGCTGGTCAAGATCCGCGCCTCGCAGATCAACCACTGCGCGCTCTGCCTCGACATGCACACCAAGGACGCGCTCGCCGCCGGTGAGACCGTCGAGCGGATCGTGCAGCTCAGCGCGTGGGAGGAGTCGAGGCACTTCTACACCGAGAAGGAGCTCGCGGCGCTCGAGCTGACCGAGGCCGTCACCGTCCTCACCGACGGGTTCGTGCCGGACGAGGTGTACGAGAAGACCGCCAAGCACTTCGACGAGGCCGAACTCGCGCAGCTTATCGCCGTGATCACGGTGATCAACGCATGGAACCGGTTCGGCGTGACGACTCGCATGACGCCGGGCCATTACGAGCCGGGACAGCACAAGTGACCCGTACGACGCTGCTGGACCGCGAGGTCGGCCGGGCGATGGTCGCACTGAGCGCGGCCGCGAAGAAGGGACTCGGCGACCCGACGCTCGCCGAGCTGGTGGTGATCCGGGCCTCTCAGATCAACCACTGCGCCTTCTGCCTCGACATGCACCTCCGGCAAGCCCGCGAGGGCGGCGAGTCGGAGGATCGCATCCAGTTCCTCAACGCCTGGGAGGAGACGAAGGACCTCTACGACGAGCGGGAGCGGGCCGCGCTCGCCCTGACGGAGGCCGTCACCGTCCTCACCGAGGGCTTTGTGCCGGACGAGGTGTACGAGAAGGCCGCCAAGCACTTCGACGAGGCCGAACTCGCGCATCTCATCGGGCTGATCACCGTCACCAACGGTTGGAACCGGCTGATGGTCAGCCGCCGAATCCCGCCCGGAGGTTACACACCGTGAACAAGACCGACACCTTCCGCGCGCTGCACCACGGCCGGCTGCCGGGCGATCCCCTGGTCCTGCCCGGACCGTGGGACGCCGCCGCCGCACGGGTGTGCGCGGACGCCGGATTCCCGGCGCTCGCGACGCCCAGCGCCGGGATCGCCGCCGCGCTCGGGTACGAGGACGGGGGCACGCCCGCCGACGAGATGTTCGCGGCGGTCGCGCGGATCGCCCGCGCGGTGGACGTGCCCGTGTCGGCCGATGTGGAGGACGGGTACGGGCTCGCGCCGAAGGAGTTGGTGGAACGTCTGCTGGAGGCGGGCGTCGTGGGCTGCAACCTGGAGGACTCGAACCGGGGCGTCCTCAAGGACCCGCGTGAGCAAGCCGACTGGCTCGCCGAGGTGCGGGCCGCGGCGGGCGACCGGCTCTTCCTCAACGCGCGTGTCGACACGTTCCTGCACGGTGACGGAAACCCCGAACAGGCCATCGAACGGGCCGGGTTGTACGTCGCCGCCGGCGCCGACTGCGTCTACCCGCTCGGCGTCCCGGCGAAGGTGCTCCCTCTGCTGCGGGCCGGGATCAAGGGGCCGCTCAACGTGTTCGTCCGGATCGACGGCTCGGGCCCTTCGCCCAGCGAACTCGGTGAACTCGGAGAACTAGGGGCCACACGCATCACCTTCGGTCCCGGGCTGCAGCGCCGGGCGGCGGCGGCACTGGCCGAGATCGCGGCGCGGCTGCGGCAGGGCTGATCAGGACAGCCGCGCCGGGCAGGTCGAGGGGCGGCTGTGGCTGTGTGGCTGTCCACCCACTTCTTCGCGGCCTGGGCCGGGTCGGCTCGGCCCGCTCAGCCGGCCCCCTGCCCCAGGCGGCGGCCCGCGCGGCCCCGGACCGGCGCCTCGCCAGGTTCCTCGTCGAGTTCCGGGTCGGGCAGCGACAGGCAGAGCGCGTCCAGGGCCGCCCCGAAGGCGTGGTCCATCGGTGTCCCGTAACCGATGACGAGACCGTCCCGGGGCGGCATCGAGCTGTCCGGGTGCCGGTAGGGGCGCAGCCCGTCCATGGCGAGGCCCTGCCGGCGGGCGGCCCGCAGCGCCGCTTCCTCGGTGCCCTCGGACAGTTCGAGTACGGCGTGCAGTCCGGCCGAGATGCCGCTGACGCTGATGTGCGGTGCTCGTTCGGCGAGTGTCTTCACCAACGTGTCGCGACGCCGCCGGTAGTGACGCCGCATCTGCCGCAAATGGCGGTCGTACGCGCCGCAGGCGATGAAATCCGCCAGTGTGAGCTGGTCGACGACGCCCGACCACATCTCCCGGGGCCCCTTGGCGGCGATGACGTCGTCGACCAGCCAGCCCGGCAGCACCATCCAGCCCAGACGCAGCGCCGGTGACAGACTCTTGCTGACCGAACCGATGTAGACGACGCGGTCCGGGTCGAGGCCCTGCACCGCGCCGACCGGCTGCCGGTCGTAGCGGAACTCGCCGTCGTAGTCGTCCTCCACGATCAGCCCGCCGCTGGAGCCCGCCCAGTCGACGACCGCGGACCGCCGCTCGGCGTGCAGCGGCCCGCCGGTGGGGAACTGGTGGGCGGCGGTGAGCAGGACGGTCTGCGCGCCGGTGCCCGGTAGTTCGTCGATCCGGGCCCCGTACGCGTCGACGGTCAGCGGCACCGTTCGCATCCCGGACTCCTCCGCGGTGGCGCGGTGGAAGTCCAGGCCGTAGGACTCGACCGCTACGGTGCCGCCGCGGACGTTGCCGAGCAGCCGCAGCCCGTGGGCGAAGCCCGAGCAGATCATGATCCGTTCCGGATCGGCGCGGACCCCGCGGGCGCGCGCCAGGTATTCGGCGAGCGCCTCACGCAGTTCGGGCCGCCCGCGCGGATCGGCCACGCCGAAGGCGTCGTTGGGGGCGGCGGAGACGGCCCGCCGGGCCGAGGTCAGCCAGGCCGCGCGGGGGAAGGCGGCGGCGTCGGGGGAACTGGGCATGAGGTCGTGCAGGATGCGCCGGCGGGTCCGGCGCTGGGGGCGGCGTTCCTGGTCGGGATGGGGCACCGCGCGTGGGGCGACCCGGGTGCCGGAACCCTGGCGGGCGGAGAGCCAGCCCTCCTCGACGAGTTCGGCGTAGGCGTCGGCGACGGTGTTGCGGGCGATGCCCAGGTCGCGGGCGAGTCCGCGGTACGGGGGGAGGCGGGTGCCGGGGACGAGCCGACCGGAGCGAATGGCGTCCCGCAGTGCGTGCGTGAGCTGTGCGCGGCGGCTTCCCTCACCCGACAACTCCAGGTGGAGGTCGGTTCCGGCGGCTTCCGTCGGTTCCTCGTCGTCGGCCGCGGACTCTGGGAAATTGACCCGTGTTCCTGCCATGAGAATGCACCCTAGCGTGGGTCGTTTCCGCGCTTACGGTCGTTGCATGACAACGTTCAACGTGCCGCAGCGCATGAACTTCTCGACCGTGGCCCCCAAGGTTTTCAAGGCCGTTCTCGCTCTCGACGCCGCCGCCCGCGCGGGACTCGACCCGGTCCTCGTGGAGCTGGTGCAGATCCGCGCCTCGCAGATCAACCGGTGCGCGTACTGCATCGACTACCACACCTCGGACGCCCGCAAGGCCGGTGAGTCGGAGGAGCGGATCTATCAGCTCACCGCCTGGGAGGAGTCGAGTCTCTTCACCGAGAAGGAACGGGCCGCGCTCGCCCTGACCGAGGCCGTCACCCTTCTGCCCGAAGGCGTCTCGGACGAGGTCTACGACACCGCAGCCAAGCACTTCGAAGAGTCCGAACTCGCCCAGCTCATCGCACTGATCTTCACGACCAACGCGTGGAACCGCATGAACGTGACCACGCGCAAGACCCCCGGCACCGAGTAAGAGTCCCGTTCCTCCCTCCACGGGCGGTGGCCGCCCCGGCGCCACCGCCCGTGGCATGTCCGGACCATTCCTCGGGCCCGCTTCCCACGAAGGGCTGACACAGCCGTGCCAACGCTCGAAACCCCGCTCCCCACCCCTGCCACCACATCCGGGCGGTCCCCCGTCAAGGGCTGGCTCGCGGTCCTGGCGGTGACCCTGGGCATCTTCTCCCTGATGACCTCGGAACTCCTCCCCGTCGGTCTCCTCACGCCCGTCGGCTCCGCGCTCGACGTCTCCGAGGGCACCGCGGCCCTGATGGTCACCGTCCCCGGACTGGTCGCCGCCGTCTCGGCGCCGCTGGTCACCGTGGCCACCGGCCGCGTCGACCGCCGGATCGCCCTGGCCGTCCTGATCGGCCTGGTCGGCGCCGCGAACCTCGCCTCCGCCTTCGCCACCAGCTTCGCCGTGGTCCTGATCGCCCGGTTCCTGATCGGCATCAGCGTCGGCGGCTTCTGGTCCATCGCGGGCGGCATCGCCCTGCGGCTCGTACCGGAGAAGCACGTCGCCCGCGCCACCGCCGTCATCTTCGGCGGCGTCGAGACCGCGTCCGTCCTGGGCGTCCCGACCGGCACCTTCATCGGTGCCCTCAGCGGCTGGCGTACCGCCTTCGCCGCCGTGGGCACCCTCGGCCTGGTCTCCCTGGTCTGCATGGTCTTCCTGATGCCGAGGGTGCCCGCCGAGCGGACCATCACCTTCGGCGACCTGCCCAAGGTCTTCAAGGGCAACGCCGGTGTCCGGACCGGTGTCGCCCTCACCTTCCTGGTCATCACCGGCCACTTCCTGGCCTACACGTTCGTCCGCCCCATCCTCCAGGGCGACGGCGTCGCCGACGGCATGGTCGGCGCGCTGCTGCTGACCTTCGGTGTCGCGGGCATCTGCGGCAACTTCATCGCCGGCGCCCTCGTGGCCGAGCGGCTGCGGCAGACCGTCGTGGGCATCGGCGTGGTTCTCACCGTCGCCATGGTGCTGCTCGCCCTGGTCGGCCACAGCGCTCTGACGGCCGGCGCCGTCCTGGTCCTGTGGGGCCTGGGCTACGGCGCGGTGCCGGTCACCTTCCAGACCTGGATCCTGGACGCGGCGCCGAACGCCACGGAGGCCGCCTCCTCGCTGTACGTCTCCACGTTCAACCTGTCCATCGCCCTCGGCGCCCTCTTCGGTGGTTTCGCGGTCGACAGCATCGCCACCGCGAGTGTCCTGTGGATCGGTGCGGCCCTCGCCGTCCTGGCCCTGCTCACGGTGGGCGGAGTACGGCGTTCCACCGGCGTCCCGAACTCCTGAGGCGACGGGCCCGGGTCCGACCTCGGCCCGGGCAGGGCGCTTCGGACCGTCGGCCCGGGGATGTGAGGCACGCACCCGCCTCACATCCCCGAGGCCGCTCAGCGCTTGAGGGTGAAGCCGAAGTCGGCGGCCGTCTTTCCGGTGAGACGGATGACGGAGACCAACTTCCCGTCGACGACCAGCCGTTCGGCCTCGGCGCGGGGCAGACCGAGACCGGCCGCGATCAGCCGCACCGGTCGCACGGGAATCGGGGCCTCGAAGTGCACGGCGACGTCCAGCACGTCGCCCCGGTCGGGCGTGCCCGTGTCCAGCCGCCACGCGCCGTCCCAGTTGAGCGGGATCCGGCTCTGGTGCTTCAGGAGCAACTCGGCGGCGAGCTGAGGGTCGTTGCCGTGAAGGCGGTCGAGCAGGTCACGGCGTATGGAACGAACGCCCATCCGCTCCAGCACAGGGAACTTCGCGGTCGCACCGCAGCCGGTGCACAGGGCGAGGAGCCAGGCGTCGAGGAGCTTGTGGTGGGCGTTGACGCGGAACTTGCCGCTCGTACGGAAGCGCTCGGACGCGCAGCCGTAGCAGCGGCGGCGGATGAGCGGAAGGCGAGTGGGCATGACAAGCCAGAGTTCTGACACAGAGGTGCACCAATTCCGGTGAGAAATCCACAGCAAAAAGGCGCGCGGCGCGCAGAAGCTGCGCGGGCGCGACGGGTTGAGCGCTGGTGGGAACTACCGGATGGACAACGGCTCGCCTTCCTTGGGCGGTTGGGGCGCACGCACGTTAACGGTGCGGGAGTTGGGGGTGCAACGAATTTTTCCGCCGCTGCCCCAGGGACAGGAGAAAAGACGGGCAGGGATCCTGAGATGCCCCGCCCGGCGGGTGATCAGATGCCGAACGGCGCCGCGTAGTGGACGGTTCCGCTGGGCAGCGGGTGGTCGGCGTCGAGGGTGAGAGCCATCAGGGCCTCGTCCGGTACGTCGATGGTCAGGCCGATGCCGTGGGCGGATGCACGCCGACGGACAGCCGTCGTACACCGAGCCCGTGGACGTGCCCGGACTATCAGGACAGCCAAGCCCGCCACGTCGAGGGATGGCTGTCCACCCACTTCTTCGCGGCCTGTTCCGGGGTCAGCTTCTGGTCGGCGATCATCAGCGCGACCTCGTTCTGGTCCTGGGTGGTCCAGGTGAACTTCTTCAGGAAGGCCGCGGCCTTGCCGCCGTTCTTCCCGAAGTCGGCGTTCAGGTACTTCTGCAGCGGGGTGCGCGGGTAGGCGCAGGCGACCTTCGCCGCGTCCGCGTCGCAGCCCTCCTTGTACGGCGGCAGCTTCACCTCGGTCATCGGGACCTTCTTGAGCAGCCACTGCGGTGTGTACCAGTACGTGAGGAAGGGCTTGCGCTCCTTCGCGAACTGCTTGATCTGGGTGATCTGTGCCGCCTCCGAACCCGAGAACACCACCTGGTAGTTCAGCTTCAGGTTCTTCACCAGCGCCTTGTCGTTGGTGACATAGGAGGGCGAGCCGTCAAGCAACTGACCCTTGCCTCCGCTCTCCGCGGTCCGCAGTTGCGACGCGTACTTGTCGAGGTTCTTCCAGTCGGTGACGTCGGGGTGCTGCCGGGCGAAGTACGTCGGCACGTACCAGCCGATGTGACCGGTGACCCCGAGGTCGCCGCCGCGCGTGATCGTCCTCTTGTCGTCGACGTACCGCTTCACCTGGTCGGGGTGGCCCCAGTCCTCCAGGATCGCGTCGACCCGGCCCTGACTGAGGGCGTCCCAGGCCGGCACCTCGTCGACCTGGACGGTGTCGACGCGGTAGCCGAGCTTGTGCTCCAGGATGTACTGGGCCACGGCCACGTTGGCCTGCGCGCCCACCCATGACTGCACGGACAGGGTCACGGTCTTCGCGCCCTGCGCGCCCGCGAAGGGCGAGGCCTGCTTGGTCATGTCCGCGGCGCCGCAACCGGTGGTCAGCGCCAGGGCGGCCACGGCCGCCGTGAGCGCCGTACGGCGAGAGACGCCGAAGGTACGAGGGGTCATGTCACGCTCCCTTCTTCGCGCGCCGCCCGGTGGGTTGGGTCACCCGGTCGAGCATGAGGCCGAGGCAGACGATCGCCGCGCCGGCCACCAGACCGGTCGCCAGATCGCCCTGGGCGAGGCCGAAGACGACGTCGTAGCCGAGCGCGCCGCCGCCGACCAGGCCGCCGATGATGACGACGGCGAGGACCAGCACCACGCCCTGGTTGACGGCGAGCAGCAGGGCGGAGCGGGCCAGCGGAAGCTGGACCTGGCGCAACTGCTGGCCGCTGGTCGCGCCGAGCGAGCGGGCCGACTCCAGGGCTGCCGGGTCTACCTGGCGCAGGCCCTGGGCCGTGATGCGGACGACGGCGGGGAGCGCGTACACGATCGCCGCCGCGACGGCGGGTGCGCGGCCGACGCCGAAGAGCGCGACGACCGGGATCAGATACACGAACTGCGGAAGCGTCTGGAAGACGTCCAGGACCGGACGCAGCAGCCGCTCGAAACGGTCGCTGCGGGCGGCGGCGATCCCGGTCGCGAAGCCGAGGACGAGGGTGACGGCGACGGCCGCCAGTACCTGGGACAGCGTGTCGAGCGACGGCTTCCACACGCCGAGCACACCGGTCGCGGCCATCGCGAGGACGGCGGTGAGCGCGGTGCGCCAGGTGCCGATCAGCCAGGCGATCGCGGCGACGAGGAGCAGGACCGACCACCAGGGCAGCCACTGCAGGCCTGCTCGGACGGGGTCCAGGATCCAGGTGGTGAAGTGGCCCGCCCAGTCGGCGGTGCCGCCCACGTACGGGAGGCCCGAGTAGAGGTGAGCGGTCATCCAGTCGACGACGCGGTTCACCGGCTCGGCGATGCGCACGGTCCAGGACCCGGGCCAGTCCAGGCGGCCGGTCAGACGTGCGATCAGGGCGACGGCGACGGTGGCCCCGGCGGCGTACGCCCAGCCGGCCCGGCCGCCGGGGCGAGGGCCCGCTGCCTCGCCCGCCGCGCCCGTGACCCGGTCCAGGACGACCGCGAGCAGCACGATCGGGATGCCGGCGGCGAGCGCGGCGCCCACGTCCACGGAGGCGAGCGCCTGGTAGACGCGGTCGCCGAGGCCGCCGCCGCCGATCACGGAGGCGATGACCGCCATGGACAGCGCCATCATGATCGCCTGGTTGAGGCCGAGGAGCAGTTCCCTGCGGGCCAGCGGGAGGCGGGCGGTCAGCAGGCGCTGGCGCGCGGTGGTGCCGAGCGACTCGACCGCTTCCAGGACCTCCTTGTCGGCGTCGCGCAACCCGAGCGCGGTGAGCCGGGCCATCGGCGGGGCCGCGTAGACGACCGTGGCGAGGACGGCCGCGGGGACGCCGATGCCGAAGACCAGGACGACAGGCAGGAGGTAGGCGAACGCCGGGAACACCTGCATGGTGTCGAGGACGGGCCGCAGGGCCCGGAAGGTACGGTCCGACAGGCCGGCGGCGAGCCCGAGCAGCGCGCCGAGCACGACCGAGGCGAGTACCGCGACCACCATGAGTGCCAGCGTCTGCATGGTGGGCACCCACATGCCGAGCAGACCGCAGGCGAGGAACCCGGCCGCCGTCCCGAGGGCCAGTCGCACGCCCGCGACCCGCCATGCCAGCAGCCCGGCGGCGGCCGTCACGCCCGCCCAGCCGGCCGCGAGCAGCGTGAGGTAGACGGCGCGTACGGAGAGGACGACGGCGTTGCTGAGGTGGCCGAAGAAGTAGAGGAAGAGGGGGTGGCTGTCTCGGTTGTCGATGATCCAGTCGCTGGTCCGGGCGAGCGGCCCGGACAGGTCCACGGTCAGTGCGTGCGGCCAACTGCCGCTCGCCCATCGGGCGTTCGCCAGGGGCACGAGGACCGCCGCGGCGAGGGCGAGCACCAGCAGCTTGCCGACGGCCCGGTTCTTGAGGAGGGCGGGAAGGGCGGTGCGGGGGGCGGTGGTGGTGAGAGTGGCCATCAAGCCGCCTTCTCGACGGGTTCCGGACGCTGTTCGGCCCCCGCCACGACGCGGAGCAGCCGGTCGTGGTCGACGACTCCCAGACAGCGTCCGTCGTCCATGACCCGGGCCGGTGATCCAGTGCGGGCGACCGCCTCGATGGCCTCGGACACAGTCGCGTCCGGCGACAGCGCCGGGCCGCCCGCCGCCTCCTGGGCGGAGGCGGGGCGCATGGCGGTACGGACGGTCAGCACCTGCTCACGCGGCACGTCCCGGACGAACTCGCGGACGTAGTCGTCGGCCGGGGAGCCCACGATCTCCTCAGGGGTGCCCAGTTGCACCAGGCGGCCGTCGCGCATCAGGGCGATGCGGTCGCCGAGTTTGAGGGCCTCGCTCAGGTCGTGCGTGACGAAGACCATCGTGCGGCCCTCCTCGCGGTGCAGCCGGACCACCTCCTCCTGCATGTCACGCCGGATCAGTGGGTCGAGCGCGCTGAACGGCTCGTCGAACAGGAGCACTTCGGGGTCGACGGCGAGTGCGCGGGCGAGCCCGACCCGCTGCCGCTGGCCGCCCGAAAGCTGGGCGGGGCGTCGCTGTTCCATGCCCTCCAGGCCGACCTTGGCGACGAAGGCGGCGGCCCTCTCCCGGCGCTCGGCCCTGCCCACACCTTGGATCTCCAGGCCGTAGGCCACGTTGTCGAGGACCGTGCGGTGCGGCAGCAGGCCGAAGTGCTGGAAGACCATCGCGGCCCGATGACGGCGCAGTTCGCGCAGCCGGGCCTTGTCCATGGCCCGGACGTCCTCGCCGTCGATGGCGATGGTGCCCGCGGTCGGCTCGATGAGCCGGGTCAGGCAGCGCACGAGTGTGGACTTGCCGGAGCCGGACAGCCCCATGATGACGAAGACCTCGCCCTTGCGGACGTCGAAGCCCACATCACGGATGGCGGCCGTGCAGCCGGTGCGTTCGCGTAGTTCGGCTGGGCTCAGCGAGGTGAGTTCCGGGTCGGCCGGCACGCGCTCCGCGTTGGAGCCGAACACCTTCCACAGACCCTCCACCGAGAACACGGCCGTGCCCGTGGAGTCATGGACGGTCGTACTCATCACGCATCGCCCCCGATCAGGTCAACGGCCTTCTCCCCCAGCATCAGTACCCCGATCATGGGGTTCACCGCGGTCATGGTCGGGAAGACCGACGCGTCGGCGACGCGAATGCCGTCAAGCCCGATGACCTTCAACTCGGGGTCGACCACAGCCAGTTGATCACCTTCCGCGCCCATGCGGCAGGTCCCCGCCGGGTGGTAGACGGTGTGGGCGACCTGGCGGGCGTAGGCGCTCAGTTCCTCGTCGCCGGTGATCTCCGGGCCGGGGCACACCTCCCGCTTGAGCCAGCCGGCCAGCGGCTCTGTCTTCGCGATCTCGCGGGCGATCCTGATCCCGTCCACCAGGGTGCGGCCGTCGTAGTCGTCCTCGTCGGTGAAGTAGCGGAAGTCGAGCGCCGGCTTCTCCTCCGGGTCGGCGCTCGTCAGATAGAGGCGGCCGCGGCTCTTGGGCTTGGGGATGTTCGGGGTCATGGAGACGCCGAACTCCGGCCGCTCGTAGCCGAGACGCTCCGGGTTGTCCGTGAACGGGATCTGGTAGAAGTGGAACATCAGGTCGGGGCCCGCGTGTTCGGGGTCGCGGCGCACGAAGAGCCCGGCGTCGCTGTCCATCGCGGAGTTCTCCGGGATCGGGCCGTGCGTCTCCCACACGATCACCGACTCGGGGTGGTCGAGCAGGTTCTCGCCGACGCCCGGCAGGTCGTGGACGACGGGTATGCCGAGCTTCTCCAGGTCTTCCTTCGGGCCGATACCGGAGTGCAGCAGCAGCCGCGGGGAGTCGACGGCACCCGCGCACAGCACGACCTCGCGTCCGGCCCGCACGAGGATCTCCTCGCCGTCCTTGGTGCGCACGTGCACGCCCTCGGCCCGGGTGCCGTCCATCTCCAGCCGGTACGCCCAGGTCTCCAGGAAGAGTGTCAGGTTGGGGCGTTCGTCCATCACCGGGTGCAGATACGCCACCGACGCGCTGGAGCGCTTGTTGTCCTCGGGGTGGTAGGCGAGGTCGAAGAAGCCGACGCCCTCGGTGAACGGCTTCTTGTTGAAGCCCTCGACGCGCGGGACGCCGAGCGTCGCCTGGGCCGCGTCCACGAAGTCGCGGGCTATGGCGTTCCGGTCCTTCTCGTCGACCGGGACGATGTTGTTGAGGAGGCGGGCGTAGTACGCCTCCATCGGGACGGCACCCCAGCCCTTGGCGCCGGCGGCCTCCCACTCGTCCCAGTCGGACGGCAGCGGCTTGAACGAGATCAGCGTGTTGTGCGAGGAGCAGCCGCCGAGCACCCGGGCGCGGCTGTGCCGGATGTGCGAGTTGCCGCGCGGCTGCTCGGTGGTCGGGTAGTCGTAGTCGAGTTCGCCGCCCAGCAGGCCCAGCCAGCGGCGCAGGGTGAGAACGTCGTCGCGGCCGACGTCGCTGGGGCCGCCCTCGATGACGGCCACGGTGACGTCCGGGTTCTCGGTGAGGCGGGAGGCGATGACGGAGCCCGCCGTGCCGCCGCCGATGACGACGTAGTCGTAGGTGTGCGTGGTCTGGTGCATGGGAGGTTGCTCCAAGGTGCCGAGGTGGGGAGGTGGGCGGTCGAGGGGTGAGCGGCCGGGTTCAGCCCGCGAACCAGCGGACCGGCTTCGGCGCCAGGTTCTGGTAGACGTGCTTGGCCTCGCGGTACTCGGCGAGGCCCGCGGGTCCCAGTTCGCGGCCGACGCCGCTCTTGCCGAAACCGCCCCACTCCGCCTGCGGGAGGTAGGGGTGGAAGTCGTTGATCCAGACGGTGCCGTGGCGCATCCGGCCGGCGACCCGGCGGGCGCGGCCGGCGTCGGCGGTCCAGACGGCGCCGGCGAGCCCGTACTCGGTGTCGTTGGCGAGCGCCACCGCCTCGTCCTCCGTGGAGAAGGTCTCCACGGTCAGGACGGGCCCGAAGACCTCTTCCCGTACGACCTTCATCTCCCGGTGGCACTGGTCGAGGACGGTCGGCTCGTAGAAGTAACCGGTGGCCGGCCTGGTCTCGCTCGACTCCGGCCGCCTGCCGCCGCAACGCAGCACCGCACCCTCGGCGAGTGCGGAGGCGACGTACTCCTCGGTCCGCTCGCGCTGCCGCGCGGAGACCAGCGGGCCGCACTCGACGCCCTTCTCGGTGCCGCGGCCGAGGCGGATCCGGCCTGCGCGGCGGGCCAGTTCGGCGACGAAGCGCTCGCGCACGGACTCCTCGACGATGAGGCGGGCGCCCGCCGAGCAGACCTGCCCGCTGTGGATGAAGGCGGCGTTGAGGGCCTGGTCGACGGCGGTGTCGAAGCCGTCGTCGGTGGCGCAGGCGTCGGCGAAGACGACGTTGGGGTTCTTGCCGCCGAGTTCGAGGGCGACCTTCTTGACGCCCGCGGCGGCGGCCTGCGCGACCTTGGTACCGCTCGTGAGGCCGCCGGTGAAGGAGACGAGGTCGACGCCGGGGTGCTCGGCGAGCCGGGCGCCGACCGAGGGCCCGGGGCCGGTGACGATGCCCGCGACTCCGGCGGGCAGCCCGGCCTCGACGAGCAGCTCGATCAGGGCGACGGTGGTCAGCGGGGTGATCTCGCTCGGCTTGATCACGAAGGTGTTGCCGGCTGCGAGCGCGGGTGCGATCTTCCAACTCGCCTGCAACAGCGGGTAGTTCCAGGGCGTGATCAGGGCGCAGACGCCGACGGGCTCATGCACGACGACGCTGTGGATGTCGGGTGAGCCCGCGTCGACGACACGGCCCGTGCTCTCGGCGACGACCAGGTCGGCGAAGTAGCCGAAGGCGTCGGCGACGCAGTCGATGTCGACCCGGCCCTCTTCCACGGTCTTGCCCGCGTCCCGGCTCTCCAGGAGTGCCAACTCCTCGCGGTCACGCATGAGGAGGCCGGCGACGCGATGCAGGAGTGCGGCGCGCTCGGCGGTGGACGTACGCGGCCAGGGGCCCTCGTCGAAGGCGCGGCGGGCCGCGGCGACGGCCGCGTCGGCGTCCCGCTCGTCACCCTCCGCCACCAGGGCGAACGGCGTGGCATCCGCGGGATCCAGGATCTCGCGGGCGGCGCCGGAGACGGCTTCGCGCCATTCGCCGTCGACGTGGATCGTCTGCTGCGCCTGCCGCGCCTGCTGTCGGGCCATGATCGGTGCTTGCCTTCCGTTCCTGTTCGATTCCCCTGCGTCACCAGTGGGTCACGCTCGGGCACCGGCTGCGCCTGCCCCCAGGTCGGGGATACATGCGCATTCCATGGCCGAAAGTGCGCTGCGTCACTGAACATGCGGGCGAAAGGGGACAAACGTACGGTGGGCGATGGGTGCACCCACGGAGGTGACGCAATGACCGTGAACCATGGCCTCGCGATAGCGACGACATGTACGGCGACGGCCGCGACCGCGGCGCTCTTCCTCTCCTCGGGGGCCACCGCCTGGGCCGAGACCGGCGGAAACCCGAGCCCACAGCAACTGGCCGAGCAGGCGCGGGAGGGGCTGCGGAAGGCGGACTCGGTACGGCTCAACTACGTGGACCGGAGCCCGGAAACGTCGACCAACTTCACCCGTCCGGCGGCGCTGAGCATCTCGCTCGACCGGTACGGCAACTGCACCGGCGTCATGACGATGGGTGCGCACGGGGGCACCGTGAAGATCGTCAAGCACGGCGACGACGTCTGGCTGAAACCGGACGAGACGTTCTGGAAGGTGGAGTTGCCCGGCCAGCAGGGCACTCACGCGGCCCAGGCGTTCAAGAACCGCTACATCCATGGCCCGGCGTCCGACACCCTCCTTCGAGGCGTGGCGGCGGTATGCAACCTCAAGTCCCTCCAGCGGGGCGCCACGGCGTCCCAGCCACGATCCCTGGAGCAGGGCGCGCAGACGACCCTGAACGGCACGAAGGTGATCCCGCTGATCTCCCGGACGGGCTCCACGACATCGACGCTGTACGTCACGGCGAACACGCCGCACCGCCTCTACCGCGCGGCCCAGAAGGGACCCGGCATGGACTTCAGCCTGACCTTCACGGAGTACGGCAAGCCGGTCCCGTCACAGACCCCGCCCACGAGCCAGACCCTGGACGTCTCGAAGTTCAGGAGCGAGCTGCGGCAGACCTGAGCCCGCCCGGCACCGCCGGCTCCTCGCCCCGTCCGGCATGGACACCCGAAATTCCTTTGACTAGGGTCAAAGATTTATGGAGCCATCGGCGACGGAACACGTGGCGGCCTTCCGCCGGTTCAACCGGTACCTCACCCGCAGGATCGGTGCGCTCGACGACCACTACCTGGGTCAGGGCCGACCGCTCGGCGAGGCACGCCTGCTGTTCGAGATCGGTGACGGGGTGTCCCTGCGGGAGCTCAGGAGCCGGCTCGGTCTCGACGCCGGGTATCTGAGCCGGATGACGAAGGCGCTTCAGGCGCAGGGGATGGTGCGGTTGAGCGTCCATCCCGACGACAACCGGCTGCGGATCGTGGAGTTGACCCCGGCCGGGCTCGTCGAGGTAGGGGAGCAGAACCGGCGGGCCGACGCGCTGGTGGCCGGACTGCTCGACGGCCTCGCCCCGCGACAGCGTGCCGAGCTGACCGGGGCGATGGCCACCGCGCAGCGGCTGCTGCGGCTGGCGGGCATCCGCGTCGAGGTCGTCGACGGGGCCTCCGCGGTCGCCCGCGCCTGTCTGGACGCGTACGCCGCCGACATCGGTGAGCGGTTCCCCGAAGGCTTCGACAAAGCCGCCCTGGTACGGCCCGAGGAGGTGTCCGGGGACGCCGGCGCCTTCCTCGTCGCGTACGAGGAGGGGTGGCCGGTGGGCTGCGGGGCGGTACGGCGACTCGAACCCGGCGTGGGCGAGATCCGGCATGTGTGGGTGCACCCCGCCGCGCGGCGGCTGGGGCTCGCACGGCGGCTGCTCGGCGGACTGGAACAGGAAGCCCTCCGGCGCGACTGTCACGTCGTACGCCTCGACACGCACGCGGTGCTCACCGAGGCGCAGGCGATGTACCGGGCCTGCGGATACATCGAGATTCCCCGGTACGACGACAACGTCTACGCCGCCCACTGGTTCGAGAAGCGGCTGGCGGACCCGGGCGTTCGCTGACCGGCAGCGGCGCGGCGGCGGAAACGGCCGCAGGCCCCGTTCCGGGCGGAACGACGCCTGCGGTGGGTCGCGGCAGAACCGCGAAGGCTCAGACGAGGCCGAGGGCGCGAACGGCCTCGCGCTCCTCCTGCAGCTCCTTCACCGACGCGTCGATGCGGGCGCGGGAGAACTCGTTGATGTCCAGGCCCTGGACGATCTCGTACTTGCCGTCCTTGCAGGTGACCGGGAAGGAGGAGATCAGGCCCTCCGGGACGCCGTAGGAGCCGTCCGAGGGGATGCCCATGGAAGTCCAGTTGCCCTCGGCGGTGCCGTTGACCCAGGTGTGGACGTGGTCGATGGCGGCGTTGGCGGCGGAGGCGGCCGACGAGGCGCCGCGGGCCTCGATGATGGCCGCGCCGCGCTTGGCGACGGTCGGGATGAAGTCCTCGGCCAGCCACTTCTCGTCGTTCACGACCTCGGCGGCGTTCTTGCCGGCGACCGTGGCGTGGAAGATGTCCGGGTACTGGGTGGCGGAGTGGTTGCCCCAGATCGTCAGACGCTTGATGTCGGCGACCGTGGTGCCCGTCTTCTTCGCGAGCTGGGTCAGCGCGCGGTTGTGGTCCAGGCGGGTCATCGCGGTGAAGCGCTCGGCCGGTACGTCCGGGGCGGCGGCCTGGGCGATCAGCGCGTTCGTGTTGGCCGGGTTGCCGACGACGAGGACCTTGATGTCGTCCGCGGCGTGGTCGTTGATGGCCTTGCCCTGCGGCTTGAAGATGCCGCCGTTGGCCTCGAGCAGGTCACCGCGCTCCATGCCCTTCGTACGCGGGCGGGCGCCCACGAGGAGGGCGACGTTGGCGCCGTCGAAGGCGACGTTCGGGTCGTCGCTGATCTCGATGCCCTGCAGGAGCGGGAACGCGCAGTCGTCCAGCTCCATCGCCGTGCCCTCGGCGGCCTTCAGCGCCGGGGTGATCTCCAGGAGGCGCAGCTTGACCGGCACGTCCGCGCCGAGCAGCTGGCCGGAGGCGATGCGGAACAGCAGCGCGTAGCCGATCTGGCCGGCCGCGCCGGTGACGGTGACATTCACGGGAGTGCGGGTCATGGCGTTCTCCGTATGACAGCTGGCGGTGGGGGGCTTGGTCGCCCCGGAGGGTGCGGGATCCCCGCTCCGGCTTGTGACCGGCGCCGGCCGCGATGATCGATCACTGATGCGAATGATCGATCACTTGGCGTCAAGAGAGATCCAGCGGTCAGGCTATCGCGCATCCGGAATCCCGGACGGCCGGGTCCCTGTGGCCCAGCCCACACCCCGCGCGGGACGACAGCCGCCTGTCCGGGAGAAGGGGTGCCGGGCGACCGCCGTGCGGTGTCCGGCCGGGAGGCTGTCGGCCTCCCGGCACTGCTGGACTCCCGTGGGGGGGTACGGTCCGCATGCCCCGTGTCGGGACGCTCATGCGTCTCGTACGGCGATTGTTTTCGCCGAGGGACGCACGAGCCCCTTCCGCACACCTGTCCCCCTGGTCAGGTCGTACACCCCTGCTTCCCCGACCGCAGCGACACGCAGGCCTTCGCCTCCGCCGCGTCCTTCACGGCCACCATCGGGGTGTACGCGTCCGTGTCCCCGGCGGCGCCGACCGAGCCGGTCTGCCCGGCCGCCCTGCCCGCGGACACCTTGACGGTGTCACCCTGCGCCGCCCGGGTGATCCGGGCCCACGCCGCACCGCACGTCTTGCTGTAGCGGACCTCGACGAGGGCCGCGCCGACGGTGACGCTGGTGGTGGTCCGCGCCAGAGTGCCGCCGCAGCCCATGTCCTCCGGGTCCTTGCCGGTACAGTCCGCGCCGCTGCACTTGACGCCGGCCGGCAGGGCGCGGGCCGGGCTCGTCGAGGTGGGGGAGGGATCCGCCGCACCCCCGCCCTTCTTGCCGTCACCCTCGGCGAAGAAGAAGAAGTAGGCCGCCGCGATCACCACGAGGGCCCCGACGACGCCCGCGACGAACATCACCGGCCGCCGCTTGCGGCGCGCCCCCTCCGACGAACCGCCGGTGTCCGGGCCCCTGTCGCGAGGGGGATCGCCGGCCGTCACCGGTCCGTACGCCCCCGGTGTCCGGGCGGGCCGCCCACCGGTCTGCGGCGCCCCTTGACGCCCGGCGAGTCCCTGCGAGTCACCGCCCGCGGAACCACCCTGCGAGGCCCGTGCGTCGCCCTCGGCGTCCCGGGCCTCCGCGGCCGTCGGCTGCAGCGGCACGGTCGGCACCACCCCGGCCGGTCCCGCGGTCGCCGTGACGCCACGGGCCGTCCTGCCACCGCGCCCGTTCATCTCGGGAGCCGCGCCGAACTCCCCTAGCGCGGCACGCGCCTGGGATATCCGGATGGCCTCCATGGTCATGTCGTGGCGCATCTCCGAGCGGCTCCAGGCGCGCTCGGCCAGCTCCCACATCGTTGTCAGGTGAATGGGATTGGTTCCGGTCACCTCGGCCAGTGCGACGACCGCGCCCTTGGGTGCGAGCAGCCGGCCGTTGAGATAACGCTCCCAGGACGTCTTGCTGTAGCCGGTGCGGTCGGCCACTGCGGAGACGTTCAGCCCGCTACGGTCAACGAGCCTGCGCAACTGGCTTGCGAACTCCCTGAGTTGCGGGTCGAGTTCATCGGGTAAGGCCTTCCAACGCGGCATCGCTTCCCCCTCTTTCCCCCCGGTTTCGTGCGGTCTTTTCCCCGTGCGTGGCGCCCGCCGCCGAGTCCCCGTTCTGGCTACCCACAGGGATGCGTCCGGGCAGGAACTCAGCTCCCTGGGCGGGGGGCGCACGGAAGCATTCCGGCAGCGCCATGCGTCCTCGTATGCCCGCGGGTCGCGCGCCCAGTCCCTCTCGTACCCCCCGGACGCGACCCCTCGGGTCACCCCACGGGACGCCCCGGACCGTCCCGGCTGACACGTTAACTCCGCCGCACGGATGATTCGGCGCACATCCTCGAACTTGTCAACGTATCGACACAATGGGGTCACAGTGGAGACCTCGGCAGGCACGGGAGGATCAGACCGCCCGTGGAACGCCGAGCGGTGTCGACGCCCCGGCGGCCGGGGCAACTCGCGGATCACACCGCGGCGTTCGGTCTTCACCATCCGGTTGCGGAGCCCGGACACCGTAGCGGAACGGTCACTTCCATGCCACAGCGAACCGTCAGGTGTTGAACGGCCCCCGCAGGTCCATGAGGGTGGTCCTCGGGCGGCTCCACCGCCCGAGGCGCCCGGCCTCCCACGGGGGAGAGGCCGGGCGCCGTCACGTCGCGTTTCCCCGGCAGGGGCGTCCGCAATGGGGCGTCAACTGCCTCCCGGCCGAACGGACACGGCCGAGCCGCCGCTCATAGGGCGGCGGGCCGTTCCTTCCGAGGAAGCAACGGCCCGCCGTGGTGCGCGCCCGCGGACCCGGACGCACGGGGCTCAGGTGCGGATCGTGAAGTGCAGCGTGTCGTCCAGGAACGGGATCACCAGCCAGGGGTTCGGCTGGGCCATCATCGCGAGCAGCACGATGACGACGCCCAGAAGGGCGTACGTGACCATGTCCGTGAAGCGGGAACGCACCGCCAACATGCCGACGTCCGGCAGCACCCAGCGCATCACGGCACCGCCCAGCAGTGCGGCACCGATCAGGATCGTTCCGAAACGGAACGTGCCCAGCGCGGTCAGCAGGAGCCCGAGACCGACGGCGCCCAGCACGGCGAGGATCGGCCACTGCCGGGCGGGCGCGGGAGCGTCACCGGCCGCCGCCCGGCCGCCGCCCTCGGGCCGCGCGGTGTCCCGTGTGAACCGCGGAAACCGCCGGTTGGCACGCCGCGCACCGGGAGCGCCGGCGGCGCCCGGCGCGGCGGACTCGGAGCCGGTTCCCCGCGGCTGTGCGGTCCCCTTCTTCCGGATCCCCTCGGGCCTGCTCTCAGCCGACACTGCGCTCCGCCGCCTCGACCACGTTGACGAGGAGCTGGGCGCGGGTCATCGGGCCCACGCCGCCCGGGTTCGGGGAGATCCAGCCGGCCACCTCGGCGACGTCGGGGTGGACATCGCCGACGATCCTGCCCTCGGCGTTGCGCGAGACGCCGACGTCGAGGACGGCCGCGCCCGGCTTGACGTCCTCGGCCCGGATCAGATGCGCGGAGCCCGCCGCGGCGACGATGATGTCGGCCCGCTTCAGGTGCGCCGAGAGGTCACGGGTGCCGGTGTGGCACTGGGTGACCGTGGCGTTCTCGCTGCGTCGCGTCAGCAGCAGCGGCATCGGACGCCCGATGGTCACACCCCGGCCGACGACCACGACCTCGGCGCCCTTGATCTCCACGCCGTAGCGGCGCAGCAGGGTGAGCACGCCGTTCGGGGTGCAGGGCAGCGGTGCCGGCTCGTTCAGGACCAGGCGGCCGAGGTTCATCGGGTGCAGACCGTCCGCGTCCTTGTCCGGGTCCATCAGCTCCAGGATCCGGTTCTCATCGATGCCCTTGGGCAGCGGGAGCTGCACGATGTAACCCGTGCAGGCCGGGTCCTCGTTGAGCTCGCGGACGACCGCCTCGATCTCCTCCTGCGTGGCGGTCGCGGGCAGTTCGCGCTGGATCGACGCGATGCCGACCTCCGCGCAGTCGCGGTGCTTGCCCGCGACGTACTTCCGGCTGCCGGGGTCGTCCCCGACCAGGATCGTGCCGAGGCCGGGCGTGACGCCCCTCTCCTTGAGCGCCGCGACGCGGGCGGTCAGATCGGACTTGATCTCGGCTGCGGTGGCCTTGCCATCGAGAATCTGGGCGGTCATGGACCCATCCTCCCGGATGACCCGCCCCCGGTTCCAATCCGGGTAACGCCTGCTCCGATCCGGGTACCTCCGGGCGACCCGGCCTTCGTCCAGCAGTGATCGCCAATGTTGCTCTTGCACAACACCTGGTGAATGCGGCTGGACAAGTAATGCCCCATTAAAGAACGATGAGCACACAGTGTCGCGGGCAGTGCCGGGGGGACGGACCGCACTGTTGAACTCTCCTCCGAACGGTGCCGCGCGTCGTCCCCGCACTTGAACTACGGAGGAAGATCGCCATGAGCTTTGGCGACCCGAACAACCCCTACGGCGCCCCACAGGGCCAGCAGCAGCCCGGATACGGCTACCAGACCCCTCCCCAGGGTCAGCCGGCCCCGCCCCAGGGCCAGCCCGGTTACGGCTACCCCGCCGCCCCGCCGGTTCCCCAGTACGGCTATGGCGCTCCCATGGAGATGCCCGGCCTGATGAAGACCGCGCGCGTGCTGCTCTTCATCCTCTCCGGCTTCCAGCTCCTGTTCGGCCTCATCTTCGGCATCATCGTCGGCGCCGCCCAGGACGTGTCCAGCGGCATCGGTTCGGGCGACGACACCGGCGCCCTCGCCGGCATCGGCATCCTCGTCGCGGTGCTCCTGCTGGCGCTGGGCGCCCTGTCCATCTTCCTGGGCGTCAAGTTCAAGACCGGTGGTAGCGGCATCCGTATCACCACGATCGTGTACGCGTCACTGATGATCCTCGGCGGCATCGGCAACCTGGTGAACGGGGCTAACGGCTCCGCCACCTTCGGCGGTCTCATCTCCCTCGCCATCGCGGGCATCATCCTCGCCTCGATGGTCAACGGTGCGGCCGGCACCTGGTTCAACCGCCCGCGCTACTGAACCGAACACTCCCCACGCAAAGGGCCGTGTCCTCCCCGACGAGTGGGAAGGACACGGCCCTTGTCGTGCGCGCTGGTCAGTGGAAGAAGTGGCGTGCGCCCGTGAAGTACATGGTCACGCCGGCCTTCTGCGCGGCCTGAACGACCAGTTCGTCACGGATCGAACCGCCGGGCTGGACAATGGCCTTGACGCCCGCGGCGATCAGGATCTCCGGTCCGTCGGGGAACGGGAAGAAGGCGTCCGAGGCGGCGAACGAACCACGGGCCCGCTCCTCGCCCGCCCGCTCGACGGCGAGCTTGCAGGAGTCCACGCGGTTGACCTGACCCATGCCCACGCCGACCGAGGCACCGTCCTTGGCGAGCAGGATCGCGTTGGACTTGACGGCCCGGCAGGCCTTCCACGCGAAGGCGAGTTCGCGCAGTTCGGCGGCGGAGAGCGCCTCGCCCGTCGCGAGGGTCCAGTGGGCGGGATCGTCGCCCTCGGCCTGGAGCCGGTCGGCGATCTGGAGGAGCGCGCCGCCGTCGATCTGCTTGATCTCGACCGGGTTCGACGGACCGTTCGGGGCCTTCAGCACCCGGATGTTCTTCTTCTTGGTGAGGGTCTCCAGCGCGCCCTCCTCGTAGTCCGGCGCGACGATGACCTCGGTGAAGATCTCGGCGACCTGCTCGGCCATCTCCCGGCTCACCGGCCGGTTGACGGCGATGACACCGCCGAACGCGGACAGCGGGTCGCAGGCATGCGCCTTGCGGTGCGCCTCGGCGACGTCCGCGCCGATCGCGATACCGCAGGGGTTGGCGTGCTTGATGATCGCGACGCAGGGCTCGTCGTGGTCGTACGCGGCACGGCGCGCGGCGTCCGTGTCCGTGTAGTTGTTGTACGACATCTCCTTGCCGTGCAGCTGCTCGGCCCCGGCGAGGCCACCGCCCGCGGCCGAACCGCTGATGGACGCGGTGTCGACGTAGAGGGCTGCGGGCTGGTGCGGGTTCTCGCCGTAGCGCAGGGTGTTCTTGCGCTCGTAGGCGGCGCCCAGGAAGTCCGGGAGGACACCCGCGGCGGAGCCGTTGTCGGCGGCCTCGTCGACGGGCGCGTACGAGGACGCGAACCAGGAGGCGACGGCCACGTCGTACGCGGCGGTGTGCTGGAAGGCCTCCGCGGCGAGCCGCTTGCGGGCGGAGAGGTCGAAGCCGCCGTCACGGACCGCGGCCAGGACGTCGGCATACCGGGCCGGGCTGGTCACCACGGAAACGGACGGGTGGTTCTTGGCGGCGGCGCGGACCATGGAGGGCCCGCCGATGTCGATCTGCTCGACGCACTCGTCGGGGGACGCCCCCGAGGCGACGGTCTCACGGAAGGGGTAGAGGTTGACGACGACGAGGTCGAACGGCTCGACGCCCAACTCGGCAAGCTGCCGGCGGTGACTGTCCAGGCGCAGGTCGGCGAGGATGCCCGCGTGCACCTTGGGGTGCAGGGTCTTGACCCGGCCGTCCAGGCACTCGGGGAAGCCCGTCAGTTCCTCGACCTTGGTGACGGGAACGCCTGCGGCAGCGATCTTCGCGGCGGTGGACCCGGTGGAGACGAGCTCGACGCCGGCCTCGTGGAGCCCGCGGGCGAGATCCTCCAGCCCGGTCTTGTCGTAGACGCTGACGAGCGCGCGCCGGATGGGCCGCTTGGTGCTCTCGGCGGTCACTGAATTACTACCTTTCGTCCCTCAATGCGGTAGCCGTTGCGGGCGATCCGCCCCACGACCTCGACGAGCAGCCTTCGCTCGACTTCCTTGATGCGCTCGTGCAGAGCGCTCTCGTCGTCCTCGTCCCGGACCTCCACCACTCCCTGAGCGATGATCGGTCCGGTGTCGACGCCGTCGTCGACGAAGTGGACGGTGCAACCTGTGACCTTGGCGCCGTACGCGAGCGCGTCGCGGACACCGTGGGCTCCGGAAAAGCTCGGGAGCAGGGTGGGATGGGTGTTGACGAACCGCCCGCCGAACCGCGCGAGGAACGCCTTCCCCACGATCTTCATGAACCCGGCGGAGACGACGAGGTCGGGCTCGTACGCGCCGACGGCCTCGGTGAGGGCCGCGTCCCACGCGTCCCGGCTCTCGTAGTCCTTGACGCGGCACACGAAGGTGGGCAGCCCGGCGCGCTCGGCGCGGGCGAGACCCTCGATGCCGTCGCGGTCGGCGCCGACCGCGACGACCTCCGCTCCGTAAGCGGCGGCGGATGTTTCCGCGATGGCGTCGAGGAGCGCCTGCAGATTGGTGCCGGATCCGGAGACCAGGACGACCAGGCGCTTGGCCGGGGACTCGGTGACGGTCTCGGCCACGGACTCGGCCACGGCGGGGCCCTTTCTCGGGGAGGTGTCGTGCGGTCGCTCGGGAGAGCGTTTGTGCGGTCGTACAAATGCTTCGCACCCCGGGATACGGGGAAGTCTACGAAACGGCCGACCGCCAGCAACGATACCGGCACACAAGACGGCCCCCACCGGACGGGGACGTGGCCGGAAGGTAGCGTCTGGGGAGGAGAAGCCTGGGAAAAGCGGTTCGCCGTGGGGAACGCCGCGCCTGTGCGGGACGTTGATCCGGAACAGGCGCACCCGCCCGAGGCGCACCTGCCTCATGGCGACTCCGTGGACCCGCCGCACGCCAGAACCACCAAGGGGAAGACGCACACCTGATGCCGGACCGCAGTCTCCGACTCCCTTCGCTGCTGCTGCGTGAGCGGCGGCCTTCGTCCGTGCCGCCACGGAAGAACGAGGAGGCGCTCCGGAACGGGGACGACTCCACGAGTGGCGGCGCCGCGCCGACCGGGTCGGGCGGTGATTCCGCCGACGGTGGGCAGAGCCCGGAGAAGCCTCTGGACGACAACCCCTTCGCGCCGCCGCCGGAGGGGGCACCGGACCGGCCCTGGCAGCCGCGGCACCCGGCAACCGGCCAGGAACAGGACGGCTCCGACGATGGCCGTTCCGGATGGGGCGGCCAGTGGAGCGACCGGCAGCCGGGGCCCGCGGCCGGCGGCCACTTCGGCGAACGTCCGGGGGGTCAGGGCGGACAGGGCGGCCCTGAGGGGTCCGGCGGCTCCGGCGGAGGCCTGCGCTGGGACCCCACGGACCCGGCCCAGCGCCGCGCACGCTACGCACTCCTTGGCGGCATGTGGGCGTTCTTCTTCGCCCTCTTCAGCTGGCCGTACGTGGCCCTGCTGCTGGGCGCGCTGGCGCTGTACTGGAGCGTGAGCGCCCTGCGCGCCAAGCCCCGCACTCCCGACCCGGAGAACCCCGCCCCAGCGGCCCGCCCCCAGACGACGGCGGCGATCAGCGGCCTGGTCACGGCGTCACTGGCGATCACGGTGGTGGCGGCCATGTTCACGGCTCACCTGGTCTACCGCGACTACTACACGTGCGTGGACGACGCCCTGACGACCGCGGCAACTCAGTCCTGCGACAGCCTGCTGCCGAAGGAACTGCAGGGCGTACTGGGGACTCAGGACTGAGCTGCCGGTGGCGCGGGCCCCGGCAGGCGCGGCCTTCGCAGCCGGGGCCTCGCCTCACCGGAACCGCGCGTCCCGCGTGGCCGCGCTCTCTGCGTGCCGGATGCGGTACCGGGGCCCTCAAGCGCCCGGCCCAGGCTCCTCCCGCGGCTTCGGCGGGGTCGGCGGGGCCGGCGGGAACGGGTTCTCCTCGGACGGCAGCACCTCGTACGGCTTGAGGTCCGGGTCCTCCCACGCCGTATCCGGTCGGGCGTCGTCGGCGCGCGCGGCGGGCGCCGGGATTCCGGCGGGCTCCGGGACCGTCGGCGAGGGAACCGGACTCATGGAAGTTGTCACCCGGGGCTCCCGCCCCCGCCCCGGCGCGCGCAGCTCCCCGTCACGCTCCGTCATCCCCTGGCGCTCCCCCTTCGCACACCTCCGCAGCCGCCACGCCCGTACCGCCAGCCCCACCGGCATCCCCACCCCGACTGTCCAGCCGAGCGCGGCGCCACCCACCTGCCACCCCACCGGCCCGAACCGGGACAGCGCGGCCACCCCGAGCGGCCCTCCCGCCGCCTGGGCGAGCCCGCCGAGCAGCACCCCGCACACCGCCCCCGCCACCCCGACCGCGCACGCCGTCCGCCCGGCCGACCACGCGTCGTCCTGCCCCCGCTCCCGGCACGCCGTTCTCGCCACGAACCACCCGACCGTCACCCCCGCCGCGACCGGCACCACCCCCACCGCCCAGCGCAGCGGCCCGCCTCCGCCTTCGGGTACCGCCGCCAGCAGCGGAAACGGCGGCAGCGCCGTAGGGTGCCCCACCGTGGACAACGGCCCGGCCGCCCGCCCGACGCCCAGCACGAACCCGGGTCCGAGCCCGTAAGCCGCCCCCCACACCGCCGCGTTCGGCACCAGCGCCACCGCCAGCAGCAGCACCGCACACCGCCCCGACCAGCCCGCCGCCAGCTGGAGGAACGAGGCCCGCGCCGCCCCGCCGTGCCACACCAGCGACGCGCCCACGAGCGCCGCGCCCCCGCCCACCAGCACCACCGCTCCGGCCACGGCGGCCCGTACGGAACCTTTCAGCCACAGCCGCCCGTCACCCTCGAGTGCCCCGGTGGCAACCAGCCCCCGCATGCCCGCGGGCAGCCGCTCGAGCCCCCCGCGCACCAGCCGCCCCGGTGGCCTGCACGGGCGCCCGTACGCCGTCCACACCCCCGCCCCCGCCGACACGACGGCGACCAGGGGCAGGCACCCGACGGTCCACGTCCACGACGGCCGCAGCGCCCCGCTCGAGGCGTACAGCGCCACTCCCGCGCCCACTCCGAGATAACCCGCCACCACTCCGCACCAGGCCGTGCGCGCGGCCACGAGCGGCGCGTCGCCCCCCGCGGCATCCGCGGCATCCGCGCCCTCCCTGTCCGTCGCGTCGCGTGCCGCCCGGTGCAGCAGCCACACCGGCAGCAGAGTCGTCAGCAGCGGGGTGACTCCGACGGGCGCGGGCACGCCGGAGAGCGTCTCGGTGCGGACGAGGACGACGCCGTGCGCCAGCAGCCACAGTGCCGCGGCCATGTGCAGGGCGCCGTCGGGCCCGCTGTCGGGGTACGGGAAGCTGATCCACAGCACCGTCACGAGCAGGGCGAGCACACCGATCCCCAGTGTCGCGGCGACGGCGCCGCCCAGGAGGCAGGCGCCCAGTCCGGGCGACCGGTCACGCAACCGGGTGCGCGGGGGTGAGGGCGTTCGACGGTCGGTCCATTGGGTCACGATCGCCATGCTCCCAATGACCCGGGCGTTCTCCTCGCAACGAGCGAAGCTCGGATGTGTCGCTCAATATACGGTTATGTACTTTTTTGCACGGAGGCTCGCCCTGTGACGCAGCAGAAAGACACGGCCGCGGCACCACTGGCGCCTCATCAGGCCTTCGACGCCCTGTACGAGTTCTGCGCCCCGTCCCTCGTGCGGCAGGCCTATCTGCTCACCGGTAAGCGCGAACTGGCCCGCGATGCGGTCGAACGCGCCTTCCAACTGGCCTGGCACCGCTGGCCCGAGGTGGCCGTGGACCGGGATCCGGCGGGGTGGATACGCGCGGCGTCACACGACTGCGCCCTCTCGCCATGGAACCGCCTGCACCCGCGCTACCGGCACGCCGGTCCGCCGCCTGCGGATCCCTCGCACCGCGCACTGCTGCAGGCGCTCCTGACGCTGCCGCCGGTCCACCGGCGCACGCTCCTGCTCCACGACGGCATCGGACTCGGCCTGCCGGAGACCGCGGCCGAGACGGAGGCGAGCACCCCGGCCACGGCGAGCCGTCTGCTGTACGCCCGGGCGACGGTGGCCGCGCTGGTTCCGGAACCGGCGATCCCGGAGGTGCTCCGCCTCGGACTGGCCGAACCGGCCGCAGCCGAACTCCTTCCCGTGGCCGGGCCGCTCCAGGTCCGGGCCCGTGGCGAAGGCCGCGCACGGCACTGGACGCGCGCCACGATCGCCTCCACGGTCGCGCTCATCGGCGCGACGGCCCTGAACGTGTGTGTGGCCCCGGACCACTACGAACGACCGGTGGGCCGGGGAACGGCCGTCCGGGGACTGCCCCCGCGCCCGGTCATGGGCCCCTCCTCTCCCGAGGAACTGGCGCTCCGGACGAAACTCGGTGCGGAAATCCACAAGGGGCCGGGACGGCTGGTTCCGGCGCCACACTGAGCACACGGACGGGCCCGCACCCCGGTGAGGGTGCGGGCCCGTCCGCGCATGTGCGTGCGGCCCGGTCGGCGTCGGCCGACCCGGACTGCGATCAGCCGCCGAGAATGGCCCGGGCGAGCTTCGCCGTCTCGGTGGGCGTCTTGCCGACCTTGACGCCGGCCGCCTCCAGCGCCTCCTTCTTCGCCTGGGCGGTGCCCGACGAACCGGAGACGATGGCGCCCGCGTGACCCATGGTCTTGCCCTCGGGCGCGGTGAAGCCCGCGACGTAGCCGACGACCGGCTTGGTCACGTTCTCCTTGATGAAGGCCGCGGCCCGCTCCTCGGCGTCGCCGCCGATCTCGCCGATCATGACGATCAGGTCGGTCTCGGGGTCGTCCTGGAACGCCTTGAGCGCGTCGATGTGCGTGGTGCCGATGATCGGGTCACCACCGATACCGACACAGGTCGTGAAGCCGATGTCACGCAGCTCGTACATCATCTGGTACGTCAGCGTGCCGGACTTCGAGACCAGGCCGATGCGGCCCGGCTTGGTGATGTCGGCCGGGATGATGCCGGCGTTCGACTGGCCCGGGGTGATCAGACCGGGGCAGTTCGGGCCGATGATCCGGGTCTTGTTGCCCTTCTTACCGGCGTAGGCCCAGAAGGCGGCCGTGTCGTGGACCGCGATGCCCTCGGTGATGACGACCGCGAGCGGGATCTCGGCGTCGATGGCCTCGATCACGGCGTCCTTGGTGAACTTCTCCGGGACGAAGATGACCGTGGCGTCGGCGCCGGTCTTCTCCATCGCCTCGGCGACGGACCCGAACACCGGGATCTCCGTGCCGTCGAAGTCGACGACCTGGCCCGCCTTGCGCGGGTTGACGCCACCGACGATGTTCGTGCCGGAGGCCAGCATGCGACGGGTGTGCTTCTGGCCCTCGGAGCCGGTCATGCCCTGGACGATGACCTTGGATTCCTTGGTGAGGAAGATAGCCATGGTGTGTGTGACCTCGTCCCTTACTTCGCGGCAGCAGCCAGCTCGGCGGCCTTGTCGGCCGCGCCGTCCATGGTGTCCACGCGCTGAACGAGCGGGTGGTTGCGGTCGTCCAGGATCTGGCGACCCAGCTCGGCGTTGTTGCCGTCCAGACGCACGACCAGCGGCTTGGTGACCTCTTCGCCCTTGGACTCCAGGAGCTCCAGGGCCTGCACGATGCCGTTGGCGACCGCGTCGCAGGCGGTGATGCCACCGAAGACGTTGACGAACACGGACTTGACGTCCGGGTCGCCGAGGATGATCTCCAGGCCGTTCGCCATGACCTCGGCGGAGGCGCCGCCACCGATGTCGAGGAAGTTGGCCGGCTTGACGCCCTTGTGGTTCTCACCGGCGTAGGCGACGACGTCCAGGGTGGACATGACCAGACCGGCACCGTTACCGATGATGCCGACCTCGCCGTCGAGCTTGACGTAGTTGAGGTTCTTCTCCTTGGCAGCCGCCTCGAGGGGGTTGGCGGCGGCCTTGTCGTGGAGCTCCTCGAACTCGGGGTGACGGAACTCGGCGTTCTCGTCCAGAGACACCTTGCCGTCGAGGGCGATGACGTCACCGGAGGCGACCTTGGCCAGCGGGTTGACCTCGACCAGGAGGGCGTCCTCCTTGATGAACACCTCCCACAGCTTCACCAGGACGTCGGCGACCTTGTCGGCGACCTCGGCCGGGAACTTCGCCGCGGCGGCGATCTCCTGGGCCTTCGCCTTGTCGACACCGTCGATGGCGTCGATCGCGATCTTGGCGACGGCCTCGGGGCGGGTGGCCGCGACCTCCTCGATCTCCATGCCGCCCTCGACGGAGGCGATGGAGAGGAAGGTGCGGTTGGCGCGGTCGAGGAGGAAGGAGACGTAGTACTCCTCGAGGATCTCCGGAGCGGTCTCGGCGATCATCACCTTGTGGACCGTGTGGCCCTTGATGTCCATGCCGAGGATGTCCGTCGCGCGGGCGACGGCCTCGTCCGGGGTGGCGGCCAGCTTGACGCCACCGGCCTTGCCGCGACCACCGACCTTCACCTGGGCCTTGACGACCGACTTGCCGCCCAGCCGCTCGGTGATCTCGCGCGCCGCCTCAGGCGTGTCGATGACTTCACCGGCCAGCACCGGTACACCGTGCTTGGCGAAGAGGTCCCTCGCCTGGTACTCGAACAGGTCCACGCGCTTCCGTCCCTATCAGTGATCTCGCGGTTCGTGGTTCGTTGGATGCGTGGGCGTGCCGCGAAGGGCAACGTGACGTCCGCAGTGTCACTAGGGAGGCGCACACGGTGTCCGAGCGCGCGGCATGTCCGTCTCGCAGGTTATCGCCGCTTGAGGTGGGGCTCTAAATCGGAGGTCGCCCCTGAGCGGTGATACCTGTCACACGCGCGGCCTACACGGCAGGGTCCCACCGGGGTCGGGATTGACCCGGTGAGCCCTTGTGCCGCCGCGGTGGGGCACTGAGCGGGGCCCTCACCTCATGGGGCCGATTGCCCCTGCCCGCGGGGTTTCGGCCGGGCGGTCTACGGCTCCGCACCTCGGACGCTTTACGTGCCGTAGACCGCCCTGCCGCAGGTGGTCCGAGGCGGCGGGCCCGGCGACGTCCCCGGCAGATGACAGTCACCGTGTGGGCGGCGGAAGAGCCGCCTGCCGGTTCCGGTCAGACCTCCGGTGGCCCCCACGTGAGCCGGACGACCTCGCGCACGACGCCCCTTCTCCCGGCCTCGCCCCCGCACGGCCCCTGTCATCCGCCTCGCTCTCTCACGCCGCCTCCGGTATCGGCAGGGGCCGCTTCTCGATCGCCGCCGCCATCACCTCCGGGAACAGGTCGGGTGTGCACGCGAACGCGGGCGCGCCCAGCGCCGCGAGCGCCGCCGCGTGCTCGCGGTCGTACGCGGGCGCCCCCTCGTCCGAGAGCGCGAGCAACGTGACGAACTGCACCCCCGACGCCTTCATCGCCGCCACCCGTTTGAGCATCTCGTCGCGGATCCCGCCTTCGTACAGATCGCTGATGAGGACCACGACGGTCTCCGCGGGCCGTGTGATCTGCGACTGGCAGTACGCCAGTGCCCGGTTGATGTCCGTGCCGCCGCCGAGTTGGGTGCCGAAGAGAACGTCGACAGGGTCGTCGAGCTGGTCGGTGAGGTCGACGACGGCCGTGTCGAAGACGACGAGCCGGGTGTCGAGGGACCGCATCGACGCGAGGACCGCTCCGAACACGGACGCGTACACCACCGACGCCGCCATCGAGCCCGACTGGTCGATGCAGAGGACGACCTCCTTCTTCACGGACTGGGACGCCCGCCCGTACCCGATCAGCCGCTCCGGCACCACCGTGCGGTATTCGGGCAGATAGTGCTTGAGGTTGGCCGCGATCGTGCGGTTCCAGTCGATGTCGTGGTGGCGGGGCCGGGTGATCCGGGCGCTGCGGTCGAGGGCACCGGTGAGCGTGGCCCGGGTGCGGGTGGCAAGCCGCTTCTCCAGGTCCTCGACGACCTTGCGCACCACGGCCCGCGCTGTCTCCTTGGTGGTCTCCGGCATCGCCTTGTTCAACGAGAGCAGCGTGCCGACCAGATGAACGTCCGCCTCGACGGCCTCCAGCATCTCCGGCTCCAGGAGGAGCGTGGACAGTCCCAGCCGGTCGATGGCGTCCCGCTGCATGACCTGAACGACGGACGAGGGGAAGTACGTCCGGATGTCCCCCAGCCAGCGCGCCACGGACGGCGCGGACGCCCCGAGCCCCGCCGAACGGTCCCGCCCCCGCTGCGGCTTGTCCCCCTTGCCGTACAGCGCGGTCAGCGCCCCGTCCATCGCCGCGTCCTGCCCGGTCAGCCCGTATCCGGTGCCGTCCGCCGCGTCTCCCCCGAGCACGAGCCGCCATCGCCGCAGCCGCTCGCCTGCCTCGGAGTCCCGGCCGTCCGTGCGGGCGGCCTTTTCGTGATCCGTCCTCTGTGTGCTCATCCGGCCGCTCCCACAAGGTCGTCGACTTCACTTCCGGGGGACTCGTCCAGGCCGAGCAGCAGCCGCAGCAGCGGCACCACCGCGTCTGCCCGTCCGTTGTCGAGATCGACCGCGAATCCGGGGACGCCGGCGCCGGTGGCCGTTGCGCCCCCGCGTGCGCCCGGCCCGCGTCGCACCAGGTCACCGAGCGTGCGCCGCACCCCCGGCTCGTACGCCGAGAACGTGCGCCGCAGCAGGGGCAGCACATCGGTGAACGCCTCCGTCGGCACCCCGGTCAGCCATGCGTCCACCAGCCCGAGCAGCCGCTCGTCGTGCACGAGCAGCATCCCGCCGCCGGAGCCGCCCCCGACGAACCCCTCGATCCACGCGGCCGCGTCCGCCGGTGCCGTCCCCGGCGACAGCACGAGCCCCATGAGACGGGCGGCCTCCTCCTGCGACACCTCCCCGTCGTCCAGGAGCAGTCGCATCGCCCGCCCGCGGATGACGCCCGGAACGGTGTCCCGTACGGAGAGCACCCGCAGGACGGAGCGCCACCGTCCGCGTATGTCGCCGTGAGCCGTGGCGGTCGCCTCTTCGAGTAGCCCCACCGCCCCGTGCACCGCGTCCACATGGCGCCGCATCTTCTCGGCCGCCTCCGCGTCGATCGCGGCGCACGCCGGTGGCAGCCCGACGAACACGCGCTCGGCGAGGCCCGCCGCGATACCCGCCAGCGCCCGGGTGTCCGTACCGCGCACGTCCCCGTATCGCAGGGAGCGAACCAGGGCGGGCAGCGCCTGGGCGAGATGACCGACGTCGGTGTCGAGGGCCGCGCGGTCGGCGAGGACCCGCATCACCACGGGGAGTGCGTCCGGCAGCTCCGCCAGCAGGCACCGCTCGGCGAGCGCCGTGACGTCGGCGAGCGCCTGCGCACCGACCGCGTCCGCCTCGGCCTTGGCGGTGGTGGCGGCGAGTACGGTCGTCCCCCAGACCCCGGCCTCGGCGACCCGCACCGCCAGCTCCGGTTCCCAGCGCAGCCGCCAGGTCTCCCGGAACGTCCCCGTGCTGCCACGCGAGGCGACGGGCTCACCCCAGCCGACGCCTAGAAGACGCAGTCGATGCAGCAGCCTGCTACGGGCGGCGTCCGTCTCCTTGCGCAGGTCCAGCTCCAACTCCCGCTCCAGCGGCTCCGGTTTGAACCGCAGCCGCTTCTGGAGACGCACGAGGTCCCGCTGCAACGGCACGGCGGGGGCCGCCTCGGGCACCTCCCCCAGGACGTCGCCGACCACGAGCCGGTCGTGCACCAGTGCCAGCGGCACGTCCGAGCCCTCGCACATCACCGCCCGCACCGCGTCGGTCGTCTCGGACAGCCCCGGCAGTGGACGTCCCCGCAGCGCCGCGAGCGTCCCGGCGAGCCGGACCGCCTCGATGACGTGCGCGGACGACACGATCCGGTCCTCCTCGCGGAGCAGCCCGGCAACCCTGGTCAGCCACCGCTCGACCGGCCGGTCGGGGGACTTGAACAGATGCCCGTACCAACCCGGCGAGTCGATGCCCGCGCCGTAACCGCTGGCCCGGGACAGCCTCCGGTAGGTCCAGGGCACCCAGGTCATGTCCGTCTTCACCTTGGGCAGCCCCTTCAGCAGGGCGCGGTCGGCGGCGACGGTGGTCCTCCGCCGCAGCGCGGGCACATGCCAGGCCCCGCACACCACGGCCACGTCCCGCCCGAACTGTCGCTGGGCGGCACGCACTTGGAGCCTCATGTGCGCCTCCCGCACGAGGTCGCGCTCGTGTCCCCCCGTGCCGTACTCCTCCCGCAGGGCCGCCATGGCCTCTCCCAGCACGGCGAACGGCACGAGTGCATCGCCCTGCTCCGGGCCCCGGTGCTCGACGACGTCCTCCCACCACCGCTCCGGATCGTCGTACCCGGCGGCCTCGGCGAGCACCGCGAGGGGGTCCACGCGGACGGTGTCGGCGGGGCCCCGGGGCGGGGCGGAAGCCTCGGCCTCCAGCGCCGGCCCGGTGTCTTCGGGCTCGCCCTCCGTCGGCTCCTGTTCCTCCTTCTCCCACGCCAGCGTGTGCGAGGCCGGCAGGTCGATGAACGTGGCTGCGGCGCCGTGTTCCAGAGCCCAGCGGAGCGCCACCCATTCCGGGGAGAACTCGGCCAGCGGCCAGAACGCCGACCGCCCGGGCTCGTCCACGGCGTGTGCGAGCAGCGCCACCGGCGGCCGCATTTCCTCGTCGGCCGCGAGTGGGATCAGGGCGTCCGCTTCCGGTGGCCCCTCGATCAGTACGGCCCGTGGTCGTGCCGCCTCCAGCGCGGCCCGCACCGCCTGCGCTGATCCGGGCCCGTGATGCCGTACCCCAAGGAGCAGCGGCCCCTCGTGCGCCGCACCGCCCGGCGGCCTGTCAACGCTTGTCACCTGATCCCCCTCGCGGCCCGGACCACCCCGGATCGTCGTCTCCGATCACTCCTTTGACCGCGTGGTTCCCCGCGGCCGTCGCACCACTCGACCGGCCCGGGAAGGTCCATGCGGGGTCGGAGTCGTTCATGCGGTCACTTCCCGGCACGCGCGATAGAAGTCCGCCCATCCGTCCCGCTCGCGGACCACCGCCTCCAGGTACTCCTGCCAGACGACACGGTCGGCCGCCGGATCGCGGACGACGGCACCGAGGATGCCCGCGGCGACGTCGCTCGCACGCAGCACCCCGTCGCCGAAGTGGGCTGCCAGCGCGAGTCCGTTGGTGACGACGGAGATCGCCTCCGCGGTGGACAGCGTGCCGCTGGGCGACTTCAGCTTCGTACGGCCGTCGACCGTGACGCCGCCTCGCAACTCGCGGAAGACGGTGACGACCCGGCGGATCTCGTCGATGCCGTCGGGCGCGGCCGGCAGGTCGAGCGAGCGGCCGATCTGGTCGACCCGGCGGGAGACGATGTCGACCTCGGCCTCGGCGCTCTCCGGCAGCGGCAGCACCACCGTGTTGAAGCGGCGGCGCAGCGCGCTCGACAGGTCGTTGACCCCGCGGTCGCGGTCGTTGGCCGTCGCGATCAGGTTGAAGCCACGGACGGCCTGTACCTCCTGCCCCAGCTCCGGTATCGGCAGGGTCTTCTCCGACAGGATCGTGATCAGCGTGTCCTGCACGTCGGCCGGGATGCGGGTCAACTCCTCGACCCGGGCGGTCATACCCTCGGCCATGGCCCGCATGACGGGGCTGGGCACGAGCGCGTCGCGACTGGGGCCGTGGGCGAGCAGCCGCGCGTAGTTCCAGCCGTAGCGGATCGCCTCTTCCGGTGTGCCTGCCGTGCCCTGCACGAGCAGGGTCGAGTCACCGCTAATGGCGGCCGCCAAGTGCTCGGACACCCAGGTCTTCGCCGTGCCGGGCACACCGAGCAGGAGCAGGGCACGGTCGGTGGCGAGCGTGGTGACGGCGACCTCGACGATGCGGCGCGGGCCCACGTACTTCGGTGTGATCACGGTGCCGTCCGGCAGCGTGCCGCCCAGCAGATACGTGGCCACGGCCCACGGCGACATCTTCCAGCGGGTCGGGCGGGGACGGTCGTCCTGTGCGGCGAGCGCGGCGAGTTCGGCCGCGAAGGCGTCCTCGGCGTGCGGCCGCAGCGCCTCGGGTGCCTCTTGCACCCCGTCTTCCACGGGCGTATGCACGGGCACGGACAGCCGCCTGTCCGGGGCGGCGTCCCCGCCCTCGTTAACGAGCCCTTCGTTCGCGAGCGCGGACTGACTCGGACTCGGTTCGACGGACATCGGATCAACGGACACACGCATGGCCGATTCCCCCTCCAGCTGGGCCGGTTCGGATCTGCAACAACCGTGCACCACACCACTGACAATGCGTTGTGACCTGCGCAAATACGGCCACGACGGTCGATTGTCAGTGCCGGCGCCTACCTTCGAGGGCATGACTCAGCAGGGGGTGCGCTGGACTGCGGATCAGGTGCTGGCACTGGCGCCTGACGCCGCATCACGCAAAGCGGGAAGCAAACTCGGCGCGGCCGGACCGTGGTCGGAGGCGGGCAGTTCTGACGAGGGGACCGCGTGGGGGCTGTGCAAGGGCAGTGGCAGCAAGCCGTATCAGACGGTCGTCGACCTCGCGGACGCGGCCGGGCCCGCGTACAAGTGCAGTTGTCCAAGCCGCAAGTTCCCGTGCAAGCACGCTCTGGGACTGCTGCTGCTCTGGGCGGGCGGGGACGAAACGGTGTCGCGGGGGCAGGCGCCGGACTGGGCGGAGCAGTGGATCGAGGGACGCAGGCAGCGCTCGCGGGAGAAGCGGTCGGCGGACGGCTCGAACTCCGGCGCGTCCGCTGATCCGGAGGCGGCCCGGCGCAGGGCGGAGCGGCGGGCCGAGCGGATCACGGCGGGGGCGACGGAGCTGGAACAGCGGCTGACCGACCTGCTGCGCGGCGGTCTGGCCACGGCCGAGCAGGCGGGGTACGGGCTGTGGGAGGAGACGGCGGCCCGGATGGTCGACGCGCAGGCTCCGGGACTGGCCGCGCGAGTGCGGGAGTTGGGGGCGATTCCGTCGTCGGGGCCCGGCTGGCCGGTGCGGCTGCTGGAGGAGTGCGCGCTGCTGCACCTGCTGGACCAGGGTTGGTTGCGCCGCGAGCGGCTGCCGGACGGCACGGCGGCGACGGTCCGCTCGCGGGTCGGCCTGCCTGGCTCGCCGGACGGCCCACCCGTCCGCGACCGCTGGCTCGTCCTGGCGCAGTACGACACCTCGGACAGCCGACTCACCACGCGCCGGATCTGGCTGTACGGGGCGGAGTCCCACCGCACCGCGCTGCTCCTCTCCTACGGCGCGGCAGGGCGTGCACCAGAGCTGACCCTGCCGGTGGGCCTGAGCTTCGAGGCGGAACTGTCGGCGTATCCAGGGGCGGGGCAACTGCGGGCCGCCCTGGGCGAGCGGTTCACGGCCCCGGGCCCGGCGCCGGTGCGGCCGCCGGGCGTGAGCACGGACCATGCGGCGGCGCGCTACGGGGAGGCGCTACGGGACGACCCCTGGCTGGACTCGTTCCCGGTGACGTTGAGCCGGGTCATACCGACGCCGGTCGAGGACTCCTGGCAACTGGCGGACGCGGACGGCGACATGGCCCTGCCGCTCACCCCCTCGGCGGGCGCCCGGCCTGGCCTGTGGCGCCTGGTCGCCCTGTCGGGCGGCGCCCCGGTCACGGTCTTCGGCGAGTGCGGCCACCGGGGCTTCACTCCGCTGACGGCCTGGCCCCAGGACACGGGAGAGGCGGTCCCGTTGTGCTGACGACACATCCGAGCGACCCCGGAAGCGACCTGGAAGGGACTGACATGAGTGCCACTGCGCCGAACACCCCCTCCGCCGCACCCTGGGAGGAGGTCATGACCGTCGCGCTGCTGGGCACGGACCGGCGTACGCCGCCATGGCTGCCGCCCGGCCGCGAGGCGCCGAGGGCGCTGCTGGACCTGGCCGCTGTGGAAACCGTGCGCCGCAGAGCCGGGCTGCGCCCCGCACCGGCGGGGGCCCTGTTGGAGCCGGCGGCGACGGATCCGCGTCCGCCGCTGCCGCCCGCGGCGGCCCGCAGACTGACCATGCTGCTGTCGAACCGTCCCGGTACCGGCGGCAGCGGGCGCCGGGGAACGGCGCCCGACCTCATGGAGTTGTTGCCCCAGTGGCTGTCCCTTGCCAACGAGCGCGGCTTCGCCGCACCTCCGGAAGCGCTGCCGGCGCTCTTGGACGCGGCACGCGGCCGTACGGACCTGCGGCCCGCGGCGCTCGCCTTCGCCGGCCCGCGCGCCCTGTGGCTGGCGCGGCTGAATCCGGACTGGCGCTTCGCGCTGCGCTCCGCGTCCGGCGGCGGATCCGAGCCGCCGCCGGACGAGACGGACCGCATCCGGCGGCTGTGGCAGGAAGGCCTGTTCGCGGAACGGGTGGCCCTGCTCACCTCGCTCCGCGCCCGGCAGCCTGCCGCCGCCCGTGAACTGCTGGCCACCACCTGGGCGACGGAGCGGGCCGAGGACCGTCTGATGTTCCTGGACTCGCTCCGCACGGGACTGGGGTCCGCGGACGAGCCGTTCCTGGAGCAGGCGCTCTCCGACCGGAGCCGTAATGTGCGGGCGACGGCGGCGGAGTTGCTCTCGTCGCTGCCGGATTCGGCTCTGGCCGGGCGGATGGCGGCGCGGGCGGTGGCCTGTGTCGCGGTCGACCGTACCCAGGGGGAGCCGACGATCGTCGTCGAGGCGCCGCACCAGTGCGACGCGGCCATGGAGCGCGACGGTGTGGTGCCGAAGCCGCCCGCCGGACGCGGTGCACGGTCCTGGTGGCTGGGCCAGTTGGTGGAGGCGGCGCCGCTCGGCTCGTGGACGGCACGGCTCGGGGGGCGCACGCCGGAGGAGATCGTCGCGCTACCAGTAGCGGACGACTGGCGGGGCGAACTGCACGCGGCATGGTGCCGGGCGGCGGTGCGGCAGCGGGACACCGGCTGGTCCCGGGCTCTGCTCGGACCGCCCTCGGCACCGGAAGCCGGAGGTCCGGGGGCGGTGTCCCTGGCCGAGCGGGCCAAGCTGCTGTCGACGCTGGACGCGGCGGAACGGGCCGACTGGGTCGCGGGGTTCATCGCCGCGCACGGCCTGTCGGAGGCGTTCCAGCTCCTCGGGGTATGCGCGACACCATGGGCCGCCGCACTGGGCAGGGCGGTCGTGGATGCCCTCAACATCGCTCGTGACGCGGGAAGTTACCCCTGGAGCTTCAGCGGGGTGATGGGCTTGGCGGAGCGCTGCCTCGACCCCGTGGAGTCGGCCCGCCTCGACACGTTGACGGCGATTCCCGACGAGACGGAGGACACCTCGCCGGGCGCCGGAAGCTACTGGGCAGAGGCGTTCCAACGCCTCACGACGACGTTGCGCCTGCGCGCGGCGATGCGGGAGGAGCTGGGGGCCGTACCCCCAGCTCCCGCCCTGCCTGAACGGTCCCGTCCCACCCTTCCGGTGGCGTGAGGCCTTCGTGGCGGTGCTGGGCGAGCGGAGCGCTACGCCTGGGCCGGCTGGCGCACGTTCGCCCGCACCCAGTCCACGATCGACGCGGTCGTCGCCCCGGGGGTGAAGATCGCCGCGACGCCCTTCTCCTTCAGCGGCGGAATGTCCGCCTCGGGGATGATCCCGCCGCCGAAGACGAGGATGTCCTCCGCGTCGCGGTCCTTCAACAGATCGATCACCGCGGCGAACAGCGTGTTGTGCGCACCGGACAGGATCGACAGCCCGATCGCGTCGGCGTCCTCCTGGATCGCCGTGTCGACGATCTGTTCGGGCGTCTGGTGGAGGCCCGTGTAGATGACCTCCATACCCGCGTCACGCAGCGCCCGCGCGATCACCTTTGCCCCGCGATCGTGGCCGTCGAGCCCCGGCTTGGCCACCACCACGCGGATCGGACCGGCTGCCACACCCATCACTGCCTCCATGAAGCGACTACTCCACCCTGTACCGCCGTACCGCCCTGCCGCCATACCACCGCTCCGGCGGACGCGCGGACTGCGGACGGGGGCGCCCCGCGCCGCACCGACCCGGGAAGTGAACGAACGTTATCGCCAGGATCCCGCAACCGGCAGTTTCACGGTGCCGACCGAGGGGGAAATCACACAGTGGGACAACGTTCGCCGCGCAGGTCCCTTCATTTCGGCGGCGCACGGGCCGTGGATCTCCGCGGTTCGAGCGCCACGGACTGAGCGGATCGTGCGCACGGAGAGCCGCAGCAAGGCGGCCGCACCAAAGCCCGTCGGCGGGGCGCCGGGACGGTGGAGGCACGTCGGCGATGGCATGCAAGCGAGAGCCAGACCCGTAGGAGGAGGACGGGAACCGCGTCAGAGCGCGAGCAGGGTCACGTCAATCCGACGAGATGGCCCCTATCGCGTCACCGGCGCCTCACACACCGCATCCGAGGCATCCGCTCCGCAGGCCAAGCCCCACGGCTTTCCATGAGGGCACACAGGGGACAGGGACGCCCCCAGTGCGCCGACGGGAGGTCGGCCATGAAGGTCACCGGGCCAGTGCAGCCCTTGCTTCCGCTCTGCCAGCGCCTGTTCCCCAGCAGGCTGGCCGGACTCTCCATAACACTCCTGAAGGCGACCGCCCTGGACATCGCGGTTCTTGCCGGGCATCTGCTTCTCTACCCTTCGGGGATCACCGCCGAGCGCCACTCCGCCCTGCCCACTCCCCCGGCGGACGCCGCGCCGCTGCCCGTCGAGGCGAAACCCCCGGTCATCCTCGTCCACGGGTTCATCGACAACCGCTCGGTCTTCGTCCTGCTGCGCCGCAACCTCGCACAGCACGGGCGGCAGCACATCGAGTCGCTCAATTACTCTCCGCTCACATGCGACATCCGCACCGCGGCGCAACTGCTGGGCCAGCACATCGAGGAGATCTGTGCGCGCACTGGACAGTCACAGGTGGACGTCGTCGGACACAGCCTGGGCGGACTGATCGCGCGCTACTACACACAGTGCCTCGGCGGTGACGTCCGCATCCGTACGCTCGTCACGCTGGGTACCCCCCACTGCGGCACCCGTGTCGCCCCGCTCGCGAACGCCCACCCGATCGTCCGCCAGATGCGACCTGGTTCCGGACTGATCGAGGAACTACGCGGCCCCGCCCTGGGCTGCCGTACACGCTTCGTGAGCTTCTGGAGTGATCTGGACCCCCTGATGGACCCGCTGGAGGCGGCCTGCGTCGACCACCCCGACCTGCTGGCACAGAACATTCGGGTGAGCGGCATCGGCCACCTCGCCCTGCCGGTGCACCCCGCGATCGCGGCCGGGATACGGGAGGCGCTCGATCTCCAAGCGGCAGGAGCCCCCGTTCCTGCCCGGAACGGCGGACTGACGGTTGCGTGACATCCGCGGCACAAGCGGTCCGACGCAGTCCTCGACAGGGCCCTCGGCCGCCCCCGAGCACTCACACATCCTCGAACACTCATCGAACACAGAGCCAAAGTCATGCCGGGGCGCGTCGAAACACGGCCGAATGCCCGTTTCCCGATTGCGTGAAACCTGCCGAAGATTGTCGCGCCCGCATACCGCCGGGTACAGTCGCCGCACTGCTCTGCCAGCCCCTGTTGTCGAGGCGAAAGAGAAGTTGGTGAACGACCGTCACCCGTCGGGGACCGCTGTTCCTCCGACTCCGGCTTCCGATGCCGCCTCGGCGTACTACGCGCCGTACGGCCACCAGGGAGGCCAGTACGGTGAGTTCACCCCGTACGCCGATCCCGCCACGGCCGCTTTCGGTACCGACAGCCAGGTGACCGCGGGCTTTTTGGCCGACCCCCTCTTCGGTGGCTTCCCGGGCGACGGCTCGACAGGTGCGTACGACACCGCACAGTGGTCCACCGACAGCCACCCGACGCTCGGCACGGGCAGCCATCAAACGCTCGACACCGGCACGCACCGGATGCCGTCCCAGGACCCGTACGCGGCCCAGCACCATGCAGCTTTCGACACCGGCGCCTACGACACGGCCGCCTGGGCGATCGGTTATCAGCAGCTCGCGGGTATCCCCGCGCAGGCCACGGCCCCCGATGCCACCGGTCAGTGGGACGCACACGCCTGGCTCGAGGCCGGCCAGTCGGCGGCCCGGACCCAGCAGTGGGATTGGGGCACGCAGACCTTCGACACGGGCACGTACGACGCCACTCAGTGGAACTCCAGTGGCACCGCCGAGCATGAGACGCACGACCGGCCGACCACGGCGACCGCCGCGTTCAACCCGGCCGAGCCCTACGCCCACCAGGCGACCGCCACCTTTGACACGGCCGAGTCCTTCGCCCAGCAGGCCGCCGACTTCGAGCGACTCCCGTACGAGGAGTCCGAGGCCGACGACGACTCGGATTACCTGCCGGAGAAGTCCGGTGACGCACCGCTGCTCGAGGACCAGGAGGAGATCGCTCCTTCCCCACGGGCCGCGAACCGGTCCCGGCGCCGCCCGACAGCCAAGCGTTCGGCGCTGCTGACGGTCGCCGTGCCGTCGATGTGCGTCATGGGGGTGGCCGGGATCGCCGCCGCGACCGTCGGCATGGGCGGGGACGACGGCAAGGACACGACGGCCAAGGCGCCCACGGCGGCTCCGGTGAAGCCGTCCACCGCCAACAAGAAGCTGGACTCCCAGCTCGCCGGCCTCTCCGCGGGCGCGAACGACTTCATGGACCGGGCGAGCCGGACGCAGCAACGTATCGACCTCAAGGCCCAGCAGGTGGCCGAGCAGAAGAAGGCGGCGGCGGAGGCGGCGCTCAGGGAGCGGCTGCGTCCGAAGTTCGCGGTTCCGGTCGCGCGGCACGGTCTCAGCGCCTACTTCGGCCAGGCGGGCATCAACTGGATGTCCGTCCACACCGGCATCGACTTCCCCGTCACGTACGCGACGGTGCTGGCCGCGACCGATGGCACCGTCCGTACGCAGTGGAACAGCGCGTACGGGAACATGATAATTCTGACCGCGAAGGACGGCACGGAGACGTGGTACTGCCACCTCTCCAGCTATCAGGTCGCGTCCGGTACGTACGTGAAGGCCGGCGACCCGATCGCGCGCTCCGGCGATTCGGGGAACTCGACCGGCCCCCACCTGCACTTCGAGGTACGGCCCGGTGGGGGCGCCCCGGTCGACCCGCTCTCCTGGCTCCGCAGCCACGGGCTGGACCCGACGTAGTCAACTCCCCAGTAGGCCCCCGCCGTTGGACGGGGGCCCCGCTGTGTGGGCTACAGCTTCTGCACCGGTGCGTACCGCAGCAGCAGCCGCTTCGGCTTGGTGTCCCCGAAGTCGATGGTCGCCTCCGCGTTGGCGCCCGTGCCCTTCACGCCGACGACCGTGCCCAGGCCGAACTGGTCGTGCGTGACGCGGTCGCCGACCGCCAGGGAGACCACCGGCTTCTCCGTCGCACCGCCCCGGCGCGTGGCGAAACCGGACGCACCCATGGCCGAGGAGCGCGACCGGGACGACGACAGCGAGGCCGCCACACCCGAGAGCGGCCCCGAGGACATGGGAGCGGAGGACGCACCCGTCCGCTTCCACTCCACATGCTGGTCCGGGATCTCCTCCAGGAAGCGCGAGGGCGGGTTGTACGACGGCTGGCCCCAGGCGCTGCGCATGGCCGACCGGGTGAGGTACAGCCGCTCTCGTGCGCGTGTGATGCCGACGTAGGCCAGGCGCCGCTCCTCCTCCAGTTCCTTGGTCTGGCCGAGCGCGCGCATGTGCGGGAAGACGCCGTCCTCCATGCCGGTGAGGAAGACCACCGGGAACTCCAGGCCCTTGGCGGTGTGGAGGGTCATCAGTGTGATGACGCCGCTGCCCTCCTCCTCGTCGGGAATCTGGTCGGAGTCGGCGACCAGGGCGACCTTCTCCAGGAAGTCGGACAGCGTGCCCGCCGGGGCGGCAGCCTCTGACGGTACCGCGTCTTCCCCACGCTCCTGCTCGAATTCCAGGGCCACGGCGGCGAGTTCCTGAAGGTTCTCGATGCGGGTCTCGTCCTGGGGGTCGGTCGAGGCCTGCAACTCGGCCAGGTACCCGGTGCGTTCGAGGACCGCCTCCAGGATTGTGGCCGGTCCGGCGCCCGACTCAACGATCGTCCGCAGATCGTCCATCAGCACGTTGAACCGCTTGACCGCGTTGGTCGAGCGGGCCGCCATCCCGTACGCCTCGTCGACCCGCCCCAGCGCCTGCGCGAAGCTGATCTTCTCCCGCTGTGCGAGGGCGTCGATCATCGCTTCGGCACGCTCACCGATCCCCCGCTTCGGCACGTTCAGGATCCGCCGCAGGGGCACGGAGTCCTCCGGGTTCGCCAGCACCCGCAGGTATGCCAGGACGTCCCGGACCTCCTTGCGCTCGTAGAAGCGGACGCCGCCGACGACCTTGTAGGGCAGGCCGACACGGATGAAGACCTCTTCGAAGACACGGGACTGGGCGTTCGTGCGGTAGAAGACGGCGACGTCGCCCGCCTTCGCCTCGTCCCGGTCGGTGAGGCGGTCGATCTCGTCGGCGACGAACTGCGCCTCGTCGTGCTCGGTGTCGGCGACATAGCCAGCGATCCGTGCGCCCGCGCCCGCGTTGGTCCACAGGTTCTTGGGCCGACGCGACTCGTTGCGTTCGATGACCGCGTTGGCGGCGCTCAGGATCGTCTGGGTGGAGCGGTAGTTCTGCTCAAGGAGGATCGTCGCGGCGTCCGGGTAGTCCTCCTCGAACTGGAGGATGTTGCGGATGGTCGCGCCACGGAAGGCGTAGATCGACTGATCGGCGTCGCCCACGACGCACAGCTCGGCCGGCCCGAGGTCCGGCTCGCCGGACGGCGCACCCTCGGGCCGGTCACCGACCGCCGGGCCGACCAGCTCGCGGACGAGGGCGTACTGGGCGTGGTTGGTGTCCTGGTACTCGTCGACCAGCACGTGGCGGAAGCGGCGACGGTAGTGCTCGGCGACGTCCGGGAAGGCACGCAGCAGGTTGACCGTCGTCATGATCAGATCGTCGAAGTCGAGGGCGTTCGCCTCACGGAGCCGGGACTGGTAGAGCGCGTAGGCCTGGGCGAGGGTCTTCTCGAAGCCGTCGGCGGCCTGGGCGGCGAAGTCCTCCTCGTCGATCAGCTCGTTCTTCAGGTTGGAGATCTTGGCACTGAAGGACTTGGGCGGGAACCGCTTGGGGTCGAGGTCCAGATCGCGGCAGACGAGCGCCATCAGACGCTTGCTGTCGGCCGCGTCGTAGATCGAGAACGAGGACGTGAAGCCGAGCTTCTTCGACTCGCGCCGCAGGATGCGCACGCACGCACTGTGGAAGGTCATCACCCACATCGCGTTCGCCCGCGGGCCGACGAGCTGCTCGACGCGCTCCTTCATCTCGCCCGCGGCCTTGTTGGTGAACGTGATCGCGAGGATCTGGCCGGGGTGCACACCCCGCTCGGCCAGCAGATGGGCGATGCGGTGCGTGAGCACGCGCGTCTTGCCGGAGCCGGCGCCGGCCACGATGAGCAGGGGGGAGCCGGCGTGCACCACGGCCGCGCGCTGGTTCTCGTTCAACCCCTCCAGCAGCGCTGCCGGGTCGATGACGGGGCGGGGCGCGCCGTCGCGGTAGTAAGCCTCCCCGCTCTCGGCCCCGCTCGAGCGGGGGGACCGCCATCGGTCCGGCGGCATGTCGAACTTCCCGCCGAACAGGTCCTCCGGAATCTGCTCCGGAGCGTGATCGTCCTCGGGCGGCGGGGGCTCCTCCTCAGGTGCCGGGGTGGCCTTGAGGTCCGCCAGGAAGCTGTCGTCAAAGAGGCTGCTCATCGCTCTCCGAGTCTAGGCCGCCCCACCGACAACCGACTGCCACCCCGAAAACTCCGCCCGCGGAATCGGATCCCGGGCTCGGTGATCTTCCGAAGTCGGCCGCCGAGCACCTCTTCACGTTCCGATATCGCACGGTCACCTTCAGCATGCGGCGGACTGGATGCACGCCGCCCCGTCCGCTTCGGCCGGAGATCCTGCGACTCCCTTCCCGGACCAGGGTGGACCAGGCCTCTTCAGCCGACCGAAGAGAGGCGGCATGTCTCAGCAAATGCCCTCTTATTGGCCATGGGCAGCGGAGCCCATGATCAAGGTCACGAAAATGTATCGGGCATATCGAACATCAACCTTCACACGGGCCACACCAGTTGGCTAGCGTGCCGGGCGGGCCGCAGGACCCCCACCGGCGAACGTCGCCGGGCCGCGCGGCCTCCGCCGAGTCCGGTGCGCCCCGCGCTGCCGGAGCCGGGGACCCAACCGACCTTGGGGTGAATCGGCCAACCGTCTTACGGGATGCGGCCGTAGGGCACACCTTCCGGACCCCCGCCCGAACCCGACAGCTAACTCGGTAGGCGGAGCACGGAAGGAGTCGCCTCCCCATGGCGTCGCACCGCAAGCCGCGTCCCTCCGGCATCGCAGCCATACGTACCCCCGCCATCGCGACGGCCGCCGTCGCCTCCGTGGCCCTGCTCTCCCAGACAGCCGACGCAGCGCCCTCCCCCGACCGCAAGCCGAGTCTGGAGGAGGTGCAGAAGCAGGTCGACGACCTCTACCGCCAGGCCGAGACGGGTACCGAGAAGTACAACGCGGCCAAGGAGAAGACGGTCACGCAGCGCAAGCACGCCGACACCCTCCTCGACGACGTCGCCCGCCGCACGCAGAAGCTCAACGACGCGCGCGACGAGCTGGGGTCGTTCGCCGCGGCGCAGTACCGCACCGGAACCGCGGCCCCCGACACCGCCACGTTCCTGCTGGCCGACTCGCCCCAGGACTACTTCGACCAGACCCAGCTGATGAGCCGGCTGACCGGCCGCCAGAAGGAAGCGGTCGACCAGTACGTCACCGAGCAGGCCGCGACGATGAAGAAGCGGCGGGAGGCCACCAAGAGCCTGCAGACGCTCACCGAGACGCAGAAGACGCTCAGGACGACCAAGGCGGACGTCCAGAAGAAGCTCTCCACCGCGCGGCAGCTGCTGTCGAAGCTGACCGTGGAGGAGAAGGCGCGGCTCGCCGAGATCGAGAAGAAGAAGCAGGAAGAGGCCCGGCGCAAGGCGGAGGAACTGGCCCGACAGCAGGCGGCCAAGGAGGAGGCGGCCCGCAAGGAGGCAGCCCGCAACGAGGCGGCGCAGAAGGAAGCAGCTCAGAAGGAGGCGTCCTCGTCCACCACGACGGGCTCTTCGGACTCCTCCTCCGCGGGTTCCGGCTCCACGAGCTCCGACTCCACAAGCTCCTCCTACGCGACGAAGGCCGCAAACGCCCTCGCGTTCGCCCGCGCGCAGATCGGGAAGCCGTATGTGTGGGGTGCGACCGGGCCGGACTCGTACGACTGCTCCGGCCTGACCCAGGCCTCCTGGAGGGCCGCCGGGGTGAAGCTCGACCGCACGACATGGGATCAGGTGAAGCAAGGTACGACGGTCTCGCTGGCCAACGCCCAGCCCGGTGACCTGATCTTCTTCTACGACGACATCAGCCACGTCGGCCTCTACATCGGCAACGGCATGATGATCCACGCCCCGAAGCCGGGGGCGTACGTACGGGAGGAGTCGGTCTACTACGACGGCGCCTCGGCCATCCACAGCGTGGTGCGGCCGGCCTGAGCCGCTGGGCTCGCGTGCGGTACGCATGCGGTACGCGTGCGCGGGGTGGTTTCCTGCCGCCACGCGCGCGTGGCCCACGCATAACCGGTGTACGCGTCCCTAGCATCAGGCACATGTCAGGCACCTCCGCGCTCCGCGCCTGGTGGGCACAGCATCCGCCCGCCGCCGGAGCCGCCGTGATGGCGACCGGCATCGTGTCGGTCGGGCTGCACCTGGCCGGGTTCGAGGTCCTCTCCCGTATCGTCCTGGTCCTGGCGTGCGCCGCCTGGCTGGGACTCGCGACCGACTTCGTCCTGCGGCTGCTGCGGGAGCGCGACCGGTGGCTGGCCGAGGCGCGCTCCCCCGCCGCGCTCACCGCGGTAGCGGCCACGACCGTACTGGCCACGCGGATCTCCCAGCTGGGGCGGCAGGGGCTCGCCGAGGCGCTCCTCGCGCTGGCCGTCGTGCTCTGGCTGGGCCTGATCCTCCCGGTCGTACGGAACTGGGGGCACCGTATGCCAGGGTCGGTGTTCCTCGGGTGCGTGGCGACGGAGGGGATCGCGGTGCTCGGAGCGGTACTCACCGCTGCCGTGGGTGTGGCGTGGTTCGCGCACATGGCGCTGGTGTTCTTCTGGCTCGGGCTGGTGCTCTACCTCGCCGGGCTGTGGCGCTTCGACCCTCGGCAGGTGGCGACCGGCGCGGGCGACCACTGGGTCCTGAGCGGTGCGCTCGCCATCTCCGCGCTGGCCGGGACGAGGCTCATCGCCGCCGCGCAGAGCGGCCCCTACCTCTGGAACAGCGACGCCGACGGCGTCCTGCGGTCCGTCACCGTCGGCCTCCTCGCGCTCGAGTTCGCCGGCTACTGCGTCCTGGTGGCGGCCGAGGTGCTGTGGCCACGGCCCCGCTATGACGTACGGCGCTGGGCGACCGTCTTCCCGCTGGGGATAACAGCGGTGGCGGCTCTGTCGGCCGCTACCAGCCTCGGGGTGCCGTGGCTGCGCGGCGTCGGCCTGGTGCTGCTGTGGATCGCGGTGGCCGCCTGGTGCGCGGTCCTCGCGGGAGCCGCTCGATCCGCCGGGAAAGGCATCAGGTCCACAGGACCGCGATGAAGATGTTCGTGGCGGTCAGCGCGCCCACGAGTCCGAAGAACGGCTTCTCGACCCTCTCCTCGTCTCGCTTCACGTAGACAAGGCCGAGGATCACGATCAGGAGCGCCAGTTTGACACCGATCTTGACCGTGTTGACCGAGTAGTCCTGCGCCTGGTTGAGGCCGACGAGGGCGATGCCCGTGACCAGCATGGTCAGCGCGCCGTGCAGCATTCCGGGCACGAATCGGGCCGTGCCCTGGCCCATCGCCTTCATCTGGGTGAGGAAGCCGCCGAGGAGCGCGGCGATGCCGATGATGTGCAGGCCGACGAAGAGATGGAGGAGTACGTCCATGGTGCCGGAGCCTAGTCAGAGGCGCTGGTGCCCCCTGACACCGGCCCTCCCTGTGTGACGGCCGCCGCACCGGGTCCCTTGCCGCGCATATACGCGCCGCATAGCACTCTGTCACCGTCGCGTCTCCGGGAACCGTCGCATCGGTCATCGCGCAGCGTGAAGTCGGCGCTCCCGTGCAGGAATCACGGTCACATACGGTCACCGGCAGTCTGGTTACGTCACTTCCGTACATCACGTCACAGAGCCGTCACGGTGAGGCTTAGCGTCCTCCACCAGGTGACCGGCTCCCCATCGCCGCCCGGGCCAGGGGCGGCCGCCGGACACCACCGCCGAGAAGGTCCGGCGGCGGCCCGTTCCCCTGTTGCGGGCCGCCGCCGGACGCGTCACACCGCCCGTGGCCGAGCGGTCGTACGAAAGGACATGACGTCCACGTGGCAGCGCACCGCAAGCCCAGGCAGCGTTCGTTCGGCGGCAGCACGGCCTGGACCGCCGTCACGATCGCCCTCGCGGGAGCGGCGTCCGCGACCGGCTTCGACGCGACGGCGCACGCCGAGCCGAAGCCGTCGCCGGAACAGGTCAAGGCCAAGGTCGACAGGTTGTACCGGGAGGCGGAGGTCGCGACCCAGAAGTACGACGGGGCGAAGGAGAAGGCGGACCAGGCGAGAGGCCGACTGAACGCGCTGCGGGACGAGGCGGCGCGCAGGACGGACCGCCTCGACTCGGCGCGACAGGCACTGGGGTCCGCCGCGGCGGCGCAGTACCGCAACGGGGGCGTCGATCCCTCGGTGCAGCTCCTGCTCTCCTCGAACCCCGGGCGCTACCTCGATGACGCCGCCTTCGCCGAGCGGGTCGACGGCCGGCAGGCCACGGCTGTGGCGGACGTGCGCAAGCAACTGCGGGAGATCGAGCGGCTACGGGGGGCGGCGCGCGTGCAGCTGGCCTCCCTGACGTCACGTCAGACGGAGCTGCGTCGGCAGAAGCGGACGGTCGACGAGAAGCTGGGCGAGGCCCGGCGCCTGCTGTCCCGGCTGACGGCGGGACAACGAGCTCAGCTCACGGCCGACGGGGACGCCGGGCGGCGGGCGGCGCGATCCGCGCCACGGGACGTGGTGCCGATGTCGGCCGCGGCGGCCGCGGAGGCGCCCAACGGGCGGGCTGCGGCGGCGGTGGCGTACGCCTACGGCAAGCTGGGCAGCCCCTACGTCTGGGGCGCCACCGGCCCCACCGCCTTCGACTGCTCGGGCCTGATGCAGGCCGCCTACCGCTCCGCGGGCCTCTCCCTGCCACGCACGACATACGCCCAGATCGACGCGGGCCGCCGCGTCTCGCGCTCCGAACTCCGCCCCGGTGACCTGGTGTTCTTCTACTCCGGCGTCAGCCATGTCGGGATCTATGTGGGCAACGGCCAGATGATCCACGCACCGAACCCGTCGGCACCGGTGCGGCTGGCGCCGATCGACACGATGCCGTTCGCGGGGGCGACGCGGGTGGCATAGGGGCTTGCGGAGGAACGGCACGTGTCCGGGCGACTATCCGGCAGCACCCGGCCGGGACGTTGTTCTCGCCTGTGGGCGGTGGGTTCAGGCCCACCGCCCATTCCTTACGAACGGGGCTTGGTGCCCGGCACTTGACCCTCGAAGCTCAAGCGTCGGTCCGGGCGTGCGCAACGAACGCCGTCCAGGCAGCCCCGGCGACCGCGAACCGGGGGCTGTGGGAGCCGAGCTTCGAGTCTCGGATGTGGATGGCGTAGGGGCAGGGGGCGACTTCGAGGCAGTTACTGCCTTCGCTGTCGCTGGACTTGTGCCAGTCGAGGGCGACTTCGAGGCAGTTGCCACCCTGGTCGTCGCTATAGCTGGACTTGAACCACACCAGGCTCTCGCTCACGACTTCTCCGCCACCCTTCTGATGAACTCAGCTGACTCCTCAATACTGAGGGCGTGCGTGCGGATCATGGCATGCCTTTGGTTCAGTGCACTCACCTTGTCGGGACTGGCGTGCAACACGCTCACTTCTGGCGCCTCAATGTAGGCGAGGACATCGTGCTCGGGGGGGGGACTCCAGGAGAACAATCGGCCCCGCGAGAGCAACGCCGTTGCATCGGCCGATGGGCAGTACCTGAACTGACACGTTACGCAGTTGACCAACTTCCAAGAGACGCATGAGTTGGGCCCTCATCACGTCGCTGCCGCCGACTTCCGTCCGCAGTGCGGCTTCGTAGATCAGGAAGCCGTACAGCACACTGATCCGTCGGGTCAACGCTTCCTGACGGCGAAGCCTGGCAGCCACGCGCTCGGCAACTGTCTCATCGTCCAGAGGTGGACAACTTCCCCCGATCAACGCCCGCGCGTAGTCCTCCGTCTGCAACAAGCCTGGAATGAGCAGCGGCTCGTAGCAGAAGAAGCTGATGGCCTCAGCCTCGATAGCCATGAACTCCTGAGACCGCGCCGGGAACGGCTCCGGCTTCAGATACTCCTGCGCAGCAACAAGCTTCCCACCCGCCCCGCACACCTGATCCGCGACCTGCAACAGCCGCAACGTGGGCCGACGGCGGCCGTTCTCCATCGACTTGACGTACTCGTAGTCGTAACCGGCCTCCTTGGCCAGCGCATCGCGACCGACACCGGCCTCCGCGCGCCACATCTTGATCTGGCTGCCGCAGTACCGCCAGGCGGTCGGCGGCTGCGAGTTCACCTCGGTCGACACGCACACCTCCCCCGAGTCCAGGGCGGGTACGGCCACCGCTGTACCCGCGCCGATTCTCGTGAGGCTACGCGCGACCCGGGACCGTAATCCCATCAAACGTCAAAACATCGACGCAAGGGATGAACAGCGCATGCAGACCCCGCGGCTCCCGCTGCCCACGACGGCCCCGAAGGACATCGAGTGGCGTCTGCCGCGTCATGCGCGAAGCGTGGGCAGGGCACGGGTGCTGTTCCGTGAACAGGCCGAGTCCTGGGGGCTGTCGCTGGAGGTGACGGACACGACGGAACTCCTCCTCAGCGAGCTGATGACGAACGCGTACCGCCATGCGAAGGTCCCGGCCGGCCGCGAGATCTGGGCCCGCTGCGTGGTCACAGAGAACCGAGTCCGCGTGACTGTGACCGACGCGAGCGACATACTCCCCACGCCGGGCACGGCTTCCCCTGACGACGACTCGGGCCGGGGCCTCGCGCTGGTCGTGGCACTCGCGGACGACTGGGGCGCGGAGAGAAGGGAGTGCGGCATCGGCAAGGAGGTGTGGTTCGAACTCGCGATGACCCCTGACCTGTAGCTGTGTGGGGCGTGCCCTCGCCTACCGGACCGTCACACCAGCCGCCGCGCCGTAGCCCACCGCGTCAGCTCGTGACGGTTCGACAGCTGGAGCTTGCGCAGGACCGCCGAGACATGGGACTCGACCGTCTTCACCGAGATGAACAGTTGCTTGGCGATCTCCTTGTACGCGTAGCCGCGGGCGATCAGGCGCAGGACTTCGCGTTCGCGCTGGGTGAGGCGGTCGAGGTCCTCGTCGACGGGCGGGGCGTCCGTCGAGGCGAAGGCGTCGAGGACGAAGCCGGCCAGGCGGGGCGAGAACACCGCGTCGCCTTCCTGTACGCGGAAGATGGAGTCGACGAGGTCCGAGCCGGTGATCGTCTTGGTGACGTAGCCACGAGCGCCGCCACGGATCACACCGATCACGTCCTCCGCGGCGTCCGACACGGACAGCGCCAGGAACCGGACCGGCTGCTCGGCGTCGGACATCAACGGGGCGCAACGACGGAGCACTTCGACCCCGCCGCCACCCGGCAGATGAACGTCGAGGAGGACCACCTCGGGACGCGTCGCCGTGATCACCGAGACCGCCTGGTCGACGTCCGGGGCCTCGCCGACGACCTCCACTCCGGTCTCTTCGGTACGGCCGATCTCGGCCTGCACGCCCGTGCGGAACATACGGTGGTCGTCGACGAGCACGACCCGCACATGCCGGCCGCCCGCACTCCCGCCCGCCGCCGACTCCTCGGTACCGGCCTGCCCGGTCGTCCCGTTCCCGTCGTTCATGTCGTCTTCTCCACCCTCTCCATCTCCAGCTCGACCTCCGTGCCCCCGTCCGGGACCGCGCGCAGCCGTGCCGTGCCGCCGTTGCGCTCCATGCGGCCGATGATTGATTCTCTGACACCCATACGGTCGGCGGGTATCGCGTCGAGGTCGAAGCCGGGACCGCGGTCACGGACGGACACGAAGACCGTCGTGCCCTCGACCTCGGCGAAGACCTGGACGGCGCCGCCCTCGCCACCGTACTTGGCGGCGTTCACCATCGCTTCGCGCGCGGCCTGCATCTGTGCGCCGATCCGCTCGTCGAGGGGGCAGTCGCCGACGACGACGACCTCGATGGGGACGCCGTGCTTGTCCTCCACCTCGGCCGCGCTGTGCCGGACCGCCTCCGCGAGGGTGTCGGGCTCCTCGTCCTCGTCCTTGCCGGTGCCCTCCGGCTTGTAGAGCCAGGCCCGCAGGTCGCGTTCCTGGGCGCGGGCGAGGCGGCGTACCTCGCCGACGTTCTCCGCGTTGCGTTGGATCAGGGTCAGGGTGTGCAGGACCGAGTCGTGGACGTGGGCGGCGACCTCCGCGCGCTCCTGGGCGCGGATGCGCATCAGGCGTTCCTCGGAAAGGTCCTGGGACATGCGGACGAGATACGGTCCGGCGAGCAGCGCTATGCCGACGAGGACCGCGAGCGCCGCCTGCAGGACCGAGCCGAGGTGGGCAGCGGAGCCCTGCAGCACGAATATGCCGGAGACGCCCGCGGTGACCAGCAACACACCGGCGGCGGCGCGCAGCAGGGTGAGGGTGCGCCGGCGGCTGCCTACCTCCACCCAGCGGGCCCGCCGTGCGTTGTCCGCCTGGCGCCAGACCAGGGCGACGCCCGCGGCGACCAGGACGCTCGGGATGAGGTAGGCCTTGGTCCCGTTGTCGACGTTCACGCTGCCCACGAAGGTCAGCGACACGATGACCATGAGGAGCAGGGCGAGGATCTGACCCCGGTCGGGTTTGCGGGCCACTCGTTTGCGGCGGCCGTCGGGCGAGGTCTCGGTGCTGACCGGGGACGGGGGGCGCCGGTCGTCGATGCCGCCGACGCCGAGCGGGACGAAGAACCAGAAAGCCGCGTACACCAGCGCGCCGAGGCCCTCGGCCATGATCAGGCCGATGAAGACGAGGCGTACCCAGATCACGGGCAGGCCGAGATGCCCTGCGAGCCCCCGCGCCACGCCCCCCAGCCAGCGTCCGTCACTGCTGCGGTAGAGCTTGCGCGGCGGCCGCGGGTCGGCGTGAGGCAGTGTTGCGGCGTCCGGCATGCCATAGATGGTCACACGACCGGCCCACCCGGACATCAGGGTGGACCCCCGAGACACCCCTGATCTTCACGGTCGCGGGGATCGAACACTCCCCCGGTGGGCCGTCAGGACAGATATCAGGGTTCGGCCAGGGTCATCCCGACTGCCGCCGCGCTTCCCGGGCGGGGACCATGGACGCATGACAGATCAGCAGCACGCTGGAGCCGGGCATGCCGTCGGAGGTGCGGGCGCGCACGCGGAAGCGGCGGCACCCGGGTCCGGCGGCACCTGGACCGACGCCTCCGGACGCGAAGGCACCCCCTCGCCCGAAGACGCGGCCGTCGCCGAGGAGCCCGGCCACTTCCGGCGCGACCGGCGGTACAAGATGCTGGCGGGCGTCTGCTCGGGCCTGGCCCGGCAGTGCGACATGGACCCGGTGATCTTCCGCATCGTGCTCGCGGTGCTCTCCGCGACGGGCGGCGTCGGACTCATCTTCTACGGCTTCGTCTGGCTCCTCGTCCCGTACGACGACGAGGAGGAGAACGAGGTCCGCAAGCTGCTGACAGGCCGTGTCGACGGCCAGGCCCTGGCCGCGGTCCTCTTCGCCCTGGTGGGCTGCGGGGTCTTCATGTCGATGCTCAGGAACGGCGGGCTGCTGACCTTCGCCGCTGTCCTGTCGGTGCTCCTGGCGGGCGCGGCGTACTGGTCGCGGCAGCGCGGTGCCCCCGACCACGACCCGCTCGCCGCGCAGGCCGCCGCCGACGCCCCGCCGGAGGCGACGGCACCGCCCGTCCCCGCATCCTCCTTCTCCTGGTGGCGCGACCCCATCGTCAAGGACGGCACGCACGTGGGCGGCACGGGCTATCTGTGGGGTCCCAGCGACGCCCGCAGCCGTGACGTCGCAGCGGCGGTCAACATCGCCCGTGACGGCTCGGACGGCCGGCTGATACGGGCCGAGTACCGCCCGAGACCGCGCGGTCCGCGCTGGATCGGCGGCTGGGTGTTTCTGCTCGCCCTGCTCGCGGGCGGTCTCGGCAGCGGCCTGACCTGGGACGACCAGGCGCCCGGCACAAGCCTGCAAACGGGTCTGGCGGCGGCGCTGATCGTGTTCGGCGCGGGTATCGCGGTCAGTTCGTTCCTGGGACGTACCGGCGCGGGCTCGGTCATCCTCGCGGTGCTCACGGCGGCCCTGCTCGCCACGACGGCGTCCCTGCCGAAGGACCTGCACTGGCCCCACACGACCTGGGCACCGGCGTACGCGGCGGCCGTCCAGGACAGCTACCAACTGGGCGCCGGCGTCGGCACACTGGACCTCACCCATCTGGAGCTCGCCCACGGCCAGAAGGTGACGACCCGGGTGGAGGCGGGCATGGGACGGCTCAAGGTGGTGGTCCCTCGAGACGCGACAGTGGATCTGAGGATCCAAGCAGGGGTCGGCGACATCCAGTTGCCGAGCGCTGCCAAGAAGAAGAACGTGGACGTGAAGCTGGGCCAGAACAAGCATCTGACGCTTCCTCCGGCCTCCGGTACGAAGAACGCGCCCACACTCGACCTCTTCCTCGAGGTCGGCGTGGGCCAGGTGGAGGTGACCCGTGCTACGTCATGAGTTCCGGCCCGGCCGGCTGACGGCCGGCGTCTTCCTGACCGCCGCGGGCGTCGCCTACCTGGGTGATGCGAGCGGGGCCTGGGAGACTCCGTGGTTCGCGATCATCCCCATGGTCATGGGCGGGCTCTGTCTCGCGGCCGTGACGGGGATGGTGACCGGCGCGATACGCAGGGGACTGACGGCCCGTAGGGAAGCGCGCGGTGCGCGGGAGGGAACGCCGATGCCGTAGCCCACCGGGCGCCGGGCCGCACGTCTACCAGTACCCGCCCGCGCGATGCCGCCGTCGGGCGCGAAGGGCGGCGTCCAGGGAGAAGACCGGGGCGCCGGCCAGGACCAGCGGGGTCCAGGCCATGAGATAAGCGAGGTCGTTGCCGTAGTAGTAGGGGCTGGAGGCCCAGCTCACGGTGAGCCACAGGCTCAGCGAGATCAGCGCGCCGCCGAGCGCGGCCAGGCGGGACAGCAGGCCGAGCAGCGTGCCGATGCCCACGGCCAGTTCACCGAGGGCGATGGCATAGCCGAAGCTGACGGGGCTTTTCAGCGCGAGGTCGACCAGGGCCGGGATCGCCGACGAGCCACGCACGCTGCGCATCAGGTCGCCGATCGAACCGGAGCCGGAGTCGTGCATGAACGCGCTGTCGGTGAGCTTGTCCAGGCCGGCGTAGACGAAGGTGACGCCCAGAAAGATGCGGAGGGGCAGCAGGGCGTACTGAATGGTCGTGACCCGCCGGTCGCGGCTCACCTCGAGTTGGGGAGTGGTGTCCGTGCGCATGCCATGAGCCATCGTGTCCGCCGCCTCTCGCCGCCGGTCTTTGTCTTATGACCATACGTAGGACCGAGAGTGTGCGCTCAACCGCGGCGCGACCGCTTTCACCGGTTCCCACCCCGGGACTCCGGCGGTCCGGTCCTCGATCGACCCGGCGGAGCAGGCACCTTCGGCCCCCGTGGACTCGCATGGGCCCGGCCCGCACGCGCCCCAACGGCGCGACGACCGAAGGGGCCGTACGGGTACATCAGCGGCCGCGGCTCCCCTTGGCCCATCACGCTCCGGCCGACGGGCCGGCGTTCACCCGCTGCGGTCGGGCGGACCGGCACGAACCCGGCTCACCCGTCCGAGGGCGAGGCCGCTCCCACGCGGAGCACCGAGCTCAGTCGGTCACGTCGATCGCCACCCGGTTCGTCTCCACCCCTGCCGCGGTCACCACCTGGACCTCCACCCGTCCGGGCTCCACGTCCACCGGCACCGGGACCGTCAGCAGTGTGTCCGTGGGGTTGCTGAAGCCGCCGGGTACCGGGACCAGGGGGACATGGACATGAACGGCGCCGATGCGGACCACCATCCGGGACAGGCGGTCCGCCGTCTGCGCGCCCGGGGGCACGAATCCGGCACCGCGGATCTCGATGTCGTCGCCCGTGCGGATCGGCGCGTCCAGATCACCCGCCTCCCGTGCCCGAACCACCGAGAGAACCACCGGGCGGCCGCCCTCGGCGTACTTCCCGGCAAGGTAGGTGGCCGCCGATACCAGCACCAGCAGCGCCAGCCCCCAGGGCAGATCAGGCAACTGGTCGGGGCGGCGGGCCAGCCGTACCACGGCGAAGACCAGGGCCGCGGCGCTGATCACCACGTACTGCGTGTCCGCGAAGCTGCCCCGCCCGGAGTCGTCCGTCAGCAGGTCCGCCGCGCGCGGCCGGTCGGCGCGCACCTTCTGCAGACGCTGGCCAAGGACGCGCAGTCCGACCACGCGCCGCACCAGCACCGCGACGGCACACACCATCGCGACCACGGTTACAACGCCCACCGCACGGGCGAGGTCGAGCCCGGCGATCAGTTCGTCACGCCGCCCGTGCGCGGAGGCCGCGGCCAGCTCACCGACCAGCACCGCCACCGCGTACACCACGAACAGCACCCAGCCGGCGGCCACCGCTCGGGAGGTCGAGAGCCGGTTGTCCTCCCCGATGACGGGTGCGAGCACACCGCCGCGCGACCGGTGCAGATACCCCGCGGTGGTCAGCGCGGCGCCCACCAGCACCGCCGCGACCAGCCCGGCCGTCCGCGCCACGGTCCACCCCGCGCCGATCGCCGTCAGTGCCTGCGCCAGCAGCAGTACGCTCGCCACGGACCACACCGCAATCGCCGTACGCCGCCACAGCCGGCCCAGCCAGGCCTCGCCGTCGGCCCGGCTCCGCTCGGCGACGAGGTCAGCGGACTGGGTCAGCTCGTCCGACACCCACTGCCGGGACGCGGATGCGGAGTACGCGACCGCGGCGGGCAGCCCTCGCCCGGAGGCGAACTCCTCCCGTTTCGCAAGGAATTCGGCGACGGCACGTCGGTGCCCCTCGCGCGCACCGTGCGGGCAGTCCCCGCAGGTACAGCCGCCCTCGTGCGCGTCCGGACCGCCTCCGTGCCCCGCACCCTGCCTCGCCTCCTGCACTGCCACGCCCGCTGCCGCCTTCCCCGCGCCAGTTCACCAAGCCACGTCGCAACTACCCTGCGATGACAGCGAATTGTGCCGTACGGGACACGCCGCGCGTTCGCCAGGTCCGGTCTGGACGGGTGAAAGAGCGAACCCCTGATTGACCGTCGTCGAAAAAGCCCGGTCAGCTCAGCGCGGATCCGCTCGCCGCGGCTGGAGCCCCCGCGACGTCCGGCAGTTGAGCAACCGATATCCGACAGAAGGTGTCGGATACCGTCGCCAGGCTCGCCGTATGGCATCGAACTGGGCAGCTTTCACTACCGCGGAACCCGACCTGGCGAAGATCGTCGAGCAACGGTTCGGCGCGTTCACCCACCACGTGCTCGCGACCGTCCGCAGGGACGGCTCGCCGCGCACCACCGGCCTCGAGGTCCGCTTCCTGCACGGCGAGTTGTGGCTCGGCATGATGCCGAACTCGCTCAAGGCACTGGACCTGCGCCGCGACCCACGCTTCGCACTCCAGGCGAACCCGGGGTCGGGCACCGGGATGAGCGGCGGGGACGTCCGGATCGGCGGGCGGGCGGTCGGGGTCGACGATCCGCGGACCAAGGACGCGTATGTGAAAGAGGTGGAACCGCCGCGGCCGTTCCACCTCTTCGGCACCGAACTGACGGAGGTCGTACGGACCTACGTCGAGGACGACACGTATCTGGTCGTCGAGATCTGGAAGCCCGGAGAGCCGGTGCGCACTCTCAGGCGGAGCTGAGCCTCAGGACCCGAGGCTCACTCCCACTCGATCGTGCCCGGCGGCTTCGAGGTCACGTCGACGACGACGCGGTTGACGTCGCGGACCTCGTTGGTGATCCGGGTCGAGATCTTCGCGAGCACGTCGTACGGCAGCCGGGACCAGTCGGCGGTCATGGCGTCCTCGGACGAGACCGGGCGCAGCACGATCGGGTGGCCGTAGGTCCGGCCGTCACCCTGGACACCGACGCTGCGGACGTCGGCGAGCAGCACCACCGGGCACTGCCAGATCTCGCGGTCGAGGCCGGCCGCGGTCAGCTCCTCGCGGGCGATGGCGTCGGCCTCGCGCAGCAGGTCGAGCCGCTCCTTGGTGACCTCGCCGACGATACGGATACCGAGACCGGGGCCCGGGAAGGGCTGGCGCTGGACGATCTCCTCCGGCAGGCCCAGCTCCTGGCCGACCATGCGGACCTCGTCCTTGAAGAGCTTGCGGAGCGGCTCGATGAGCTGGAACTCCAGGTCCTCGGGGAGGCCGCCCACGTTGTGGTGGGACTTGATGTTGGCCGTGCCGGTGCCACCGCCGGACTCGACGACGTCCGGGTAGAGCGTGCCCTGGACGAGGAACTCGACGGGCTCGCCGCTCTCCCCGGCCTCGGCGATGATCTCCGCCTGGGCCTGCTCGAAGACGCGGATGAACTCGCGACCGATGATCTTCCGCTTCTCCTCGGGGTCGGAGACGCCCTGGAGCGCGGTGAGGAACCGCTCCTCCGCGTCGACCACCTTCAGCTGGACGCCGGTGGCCGCGACGAAGTCCTTCTCGACCTGCTCGGTCTCGCCCTTGCGCATCAGACCGTGGTCGACGTAGACGCAGGTCAGCTGGGAGCCGATGGCCTTCTGGACGAGGGCGGCGGCGACGGCGGAGTCCACGCCACCGGACAGGCCGCAGATGGCACGCTTGGTGCCGACCTGCTTGCGGATCTCCTCGACCTGCTCCTCGATCACGTTGCCCGTGGTCCAGCTCGGAGTCAGGCCCGCGCCGCGGTACAGGAAGTGCTCCAGCACCTGCTGGCCGTGCGTGGAGTGCATGACCTCGGGGTGGTACTGGACGCCGTAGAGCTGCTTCTCGTCGTTCTCGAAGGCGGCGACCGGGACGACGTCGGTGGACGCCGTGACGGTGAAGCCCTCGGGGGCGGCGGAGCAGGCGTCACCGTGAGACATCCAGACGGACTGCTCGGCGGGGGTGCCCTCGAAGAGGGTGGAGGACGGCTTGGAGACGGACAGCTCCGTGCGGCCGTACTCGCGCGCGCCACTGTTGTCCACGGTGCCGTTGAGGGCCTGGGCCATCAGCTGGAAGCCGTAGCACATGCCGAAGACGGGGACGCCGGCTTCGAAGAGGGAGCGGTCGACGGTCGGGGCGCCCTCCTCGTAGACCGACGAGGGACCACCCGAGAGGATGATCGCCGCCGGGTTCTTGGCGAGCATTTCCTGGACCGGCATGCTGCTCGGCACGATCTCGCTGTAGACCCGGGCCTCACGGACGCGACGGGCGATGAGCTGGGCGTACTGCGCGCCGAAGTCGACGACCAGGACGGTGTCGGGGGCGGCGGCGGCAGCGGGAGTCGCTGTTGACACGGGGTGCCTTCCGGCGGTTGGGCGGGTCTTCAGATGTCAAGTCTAACGGGGTGCCCACGAGATCCTTTCCGCGCTGAGCGGGGACCCACGCCCGGCAGGCGGTTCCGGCCTCCGCCGCACCGTACGGGCCGCACCACGTCTCACCATCCGAACCTGGTTGGACACCGTCGGCGACGAGGGCATACTGGACCTCATGCTCACGCACTCGACCTTCCTCTTTACCTATGGCAACCGGCCCGCCGGCTGCCATGGTCGTGCTGCTTGAGCCACTGCCAAGCGACTTCCCAGGCGCCCCGGGCCGACATGGTCCGGGGCGCCTTGCGTTGTGCGGACCGTGCCGGTCCGGGGCCGCCTCACCCCACCCCCGAGGAGCCCCGCATGACCGCGACCACCGAACAGACCGGCGCCCGTACCCCCGAGGCCGCCGGTGTGATCTCCAACGCACGCGAGCGCATCGACACGCTCGACGACCGCATCATCGGCCTTGTGCAGGAGCGCATGGCGGTCTCCGCCGTCATCCAGGAGGCACGCATCACCTCCGGCGGCCGCCGGGTGAACCTCTCCCGCGAGATGGAGATCCTCGGCCGCTACCGGGAGGCCCTCGGCAAGCCCGGCACGGCTCTCGCGATGACCCTGCTCGAACTGTCCCGGGGCCGGGTCTGAGGACCGGCGCGGACCCGCGTACCACGTGCGCCCGGCGCACCCACGTTCGTATGCCCTCTCACCCGTACGGCGCGTGACCGGGGCCGCGAGGGGTTCGTTGGTCCCGATGTCCGTGCCAGCCAGGGGCGGGCCCGAGAGAACCACGCGTGGCTCCGCTGGAGCGATGAGACGTACGGATCATGCTGTGCGTCGTGGGACCTCGCTCCAGGGTTGTGACCGGACGGCAGGGGACAGCAGCCCGGTCACCAGTAAAACGGCCGGTCCCGGGGACGCCCGGGGCCGGCCGCGGGTCTGTCCGGGGGGCGGACGCTCGAAGCGCCACCGCAGGCCCGTGATCCAGGTCACATAAAATTCACGTCAAGGCGCGCGCAACCTTTCCCGTGCTTCACAGGTCGCATTGTGTGAATCATGGGCCACCCCCGCGCCCCACACGCGGAGGCCTCCCCCCTAGATGCGCGGGTTGTGCTGCGCACCGAACGTTTCGAGGTCTTCATGAAGCTTCGCCGCGCCATGGTCACCGCGGCCGCGACGGCAGTCATAGCCCCGCTCGCCATGCTCTCGGCTCCGGCCGCGTTCGCGACGGACGACGAGCCGGGCACGTCGTCCAGCAGCCCGGCGGCCGAGGACACCACTCCCCCCGCCGAAGACACCACCCCGCCGGCCGAAGACACCACCCCGCCCGCCGAAGACACCACCCCGCCGGCTGAGGACACCACCCCGCCCGCCGAAGACACCACCCCGCCGGCCGAAGACACCACCCCGCCGGCTGAGGACACCACCCCGCCGGCCGGTGGCGAGGAAACCCCGAGCCCCTCCGACTCGCCGAGCGCTTCCACGACGCCCTCCCCGAGCCCGACCGTCGGCAACGGCGACGATTTCGACCCGTACAACGACTGCAAGTCGCTGGAACTGGACGACAACCTCACGGCCTCGATCTCCGGGCTGCCGAGCAAGATCGTCGCTGGTTCGGGATGGCACAACTTCAAGTTCGTCGTCACGAACAACTCCGACAAGGACCTCAAGAACGTGTGGGTCAACGCGTTCACGGAGTACAACGACGACACCAACACCGACGACTCGCTGGCGCTGGACCTGGCCAACATCCAGGTGAAGCAGAACGGCAAGTGGGACAGCACGTACCACGAGTCCTTCGGTAACACGACCCTCACCGGCACCTTCGCGGCGGTCTTCGGCAACCTCGAGGCGCACACCACGGCCACGCTCGACCTCCGGGTGAGCATCAAGGCGTCGGCCCCGGCGGGCTCCTCGTTCTCGATGAGCCAGGCCGTGTACGCAGGCAAGGGCGGCGCGTGCTACGGCAACGGTGACTTCTACGACTTCGAGGTTCTCGCGGCCGGCAGCAAGCTGCCGGGCGGCGTCGGCGACTCCAAGCCGAACGGAAAGAAGCCCTCGGGCGTCAAGGAGGACGTGAAGCCGCAGGGCGGGGCCGCCAAGCGGGTCGCCGGCAACCTGGCCGAGACCGGTTCCTCGTCGATGCTGCCGACCATCGGCCTCGTCGGCGGTGTCGCGGTCGTCGCCGGTGGCGGTGTCGTGTTCGCCGTCCGTCGCCGCAAGACGGGTGGCCAGATCGCCTGACCCGTAGAGGGACTGCGTCAGGCGTGCCCCGCGCGCCGCGCAACAAGGAGAAGGACCTGGGCTCGGAGGGGGGCACAGGTCCTTCTTCTGTGTGCGGCGGCGCCTGTCGGGCGCTACTTCTTCGGCGGCACCGCCGGTATCCCCAGGAGCGGTAGCCGCAGCGCCCCGAACGCCTCCTTCGGCACCGCCGGGTGCCGCGGCTGCACCGGCTCGACACGTGCGTACGCCGCCCCCTGCGCCGGGCGCGGGTCCGCCTCCCCCTTGTTCGGCCAGTACGACATCGCGCGCTCGGCCTGTGCCGTGATCGTCAGGGAGGGGTTGACGCCCAGGTTCGCCGACACGGCCGCCCCGTCGACCACGGAGATGCCGGGGTGGCCGTACAGCCGGTGGTACGGGTCGATCACGCCCGTCTCGCGCGAGGCGCCGATCGGGCAGCCACCGAGGAAGTGCGCGGTCAGCGGTGTACCCATCAGCTCTCCGACGTTGCTGCCCGCGAAGCCGTTGATCTCTTCCGCGATCGCGGTCGCCGCCTCGGAAGCCGCCCTGATCTGCTTCGGATTGGGCGCGCCATGCCCCTGGCGGGCCGTCAACAGTCCCTTACCCACACCCTTCGTCTTCAGGTACGTCGTCAGCGAGTTGTCCAGCGACTGCATCACCAGGCCGATGATGGTCCGTTCCGACCACCGGCGGTTGGACAGTGAGCGCATCACCAGCAACGGGTGCCGCGCCGCGTTCGCGAGCCAGCCCAGGGCGCGCGAGGTGCCCTCCGCGTAGGGCACCTGAAGGATCGAAAGGCTGCCCATCGCGTTAGAGCCCTTGCCGTAGCGGACCGGCTCGATGTGTGTGTTCTCGTCCGGGTGCACCGAGGACGTGATCGCCACGCCCTGTGTGAAGTCGGCCTTCGCCGATCCGTGCGCCCTGCGGTAGCGGCGGTCGTCCGTCTGAGCGCCCACCAGCGCCTCGGAGTTGGTCCGGGTCAGGTCCCCCAGCCTGTCGGAGACGTACGGCAGTTGCCCGTTGGCCTTCATACGGTGCAGTAGCGTCTGCGTACCGTACGTGCCCGCCGCGAGGACGACTCTTCGCGCGGTGAGGATTCGCCCCTGCCCCTTGCGCTTGCGGTCCGTCGGCAGGGTCGCGACGGCGTACCCGCCCTGCGAGTCGTCGGTGACCGACACCACCGTCGTCATGGGGTGCACCACCGCACCCGCCTTCTCGGCGAGGTGGAGGTAGTTCTCGTTGAGCGTGTTCTTCGCGCCGTGGCGGCAGCCCGTCATGCACTCGCCGCACTCCGTGCACGCCCGGCGGGTCGGCCCGGCGCCGCCGAAGTACGGGTCCGCGACCTCTTCGCCGGGCCTGGCCCTGGTCTTTCCGTCGGCGTCGTCGCCGTCGCCGAAGAAGACACCGACCGGTGCCAGGTGGAAGGTGTCACCCACGCCCATCCGCTGTGCGGCCGCCTTGAGGTGGACGTCCGAGGGCGTCATGGTCGGGTTGATCCGTACGCCCAGCATGCGCCGCGCCTGGTCGTAGTACGGCTTCAACTCCTCCTGCCAGTCGGTGATGTCCTTCCACTGCGGGTCGTCGAAGAAGGCCTTCGGCGGTACATAGAGGGTGTTGGCGTAGTTGAGGGAGCCGCCGCCGACCCCGGCGCCCGCCAGCACCATCACGTTGCCCAGCAGATGGATGCGCTGGATGCCGTACATGCCGAGGGCGGGCGCCCACAGGTAGTTCTTCAGGTCCCAGGAGTTCTTGGGCAGACTGTCGCGGGTGAAGCGGCGGCCGGCTTCCAGCACTCCGACGCGGTAGCCCTTCTCCGTCAGGCGCAGGGCGGTGGCCGACCCACCGAAGCCGGAGCCGACGACGATGACGTCGTAGTCGTACGAAGTGTCTGCCTGCGACTGGGCGGCGGTCTCCTGTGGCACGTGCTCTCCTCGTCGAGTGTGCACTGCGGGTTCTTGGTGGTTGCTCGCCGTCGGGCCTGGCCCTAGCGGAGCCTGAGCGCCTTCATCACCCTCAGGCTGCGGCTCATGAACGTCGCGTACTGCTCGTCGTCCATGCCGAGTGACGGCGCCATCGGGAGCAGTCGCTGGTGGGCGACGGTCTGGGCCTCGGTGTACTTGAGGATGCCCTCGGAGCCGTGGCGGCGGCCGAGGCCGGAGTCCTTCATGCCGCCCATCGGCGACTGGGCGCTGCCGTACGCGGGCGCGTAGCCCTCGTTGACGTTGACCGTGCCGGTACGCAGCCGGGCCGCGACCGCCCTGCCCCGCCGGCCGTCCTTCGTCCAGACAGAGGAGTTCAGGCCGTACGGGGTGGAGTTGGCGCGCTCGATCGCCTCCTCCTCGGTCCTGAAACGGTAGATCGACACGACCGGGCCGAAGGTCTCCTCCGCACACACCGCCATCGGTGCCTCGACACCGTCGAGGACGGTGGGCTCGAAGAAGTACGGGCCGACGTCCGGACGGGCGACCCCGCCGGCCAGTACCTTCGCGCCCTTGGCGACGGCCTCCTCGACATGCCGCGTCACGGTCTCGAGCTGGCGCTCGCCGACCAGGGACCCCATGTCGGCGCCGTACGCCAGGGACGTACCGAGCCGCATCGCCCTGGTGCGGGCGACGAACCGTTCCACGAAGGCGTCCGCGATCGACTCATGGACGTACAACCGCTCGACGGAGATGCAGAGTTGTCCCGCCGAGGAGAAGCAGGCGCGCACGGCGCCGGCGGCCGCCTTCTCGACGTCGGCGTCCTGGAGGACCAACATGGCGTTCTTGCCGCCGAGTTCCAGCGAGACACCGACGAGGCGGGCGGCGGCGCCCTGGGCGACCTCGCGGCCGGTACGGGTGGAGCCGGTGAAGGAGACGTAGTCGGCGTGCCGGACGACCTCCGGGCCGACGACCGGCCCGTCACCGATGACGACCTGGAAGACACCCGCGGGCAGTCCGGCCTCGATCAGCAGGTCGCGCGCCCACAGCGCGGTCAGACAGGTCTCCGTGTCGGGCTTCATCACCACGGCGTTGCCCGCGACGAACGCGGGGAGCGCGTCGCCGACCGAAAGCTCCAGGGGGTAGTTCCAGGGGGCGATCTGGCCGACGACACCGCGCGGATGCCGCAGTTCGGTGACGCGCGTGAGCGTCGGTACGGCGCCCGTGTGCCGCTTCGGCCTCAGATACGAGGGCGCCTTGCGGCCGTAGTGCCGGGCCGCGATGGCGACGGCCAGCACCTCCTCGTGGGCGTGCAGGCGGGCCTTGCCGGTCTCCAACTGGATGAGGTCGAGCACCTCCGCCTGGCGGGCGAGCACCAGGTCGTGGAAGCGGAGCAGGACGGCGGCGCGCTGCCGTACGGGCGTCGCCTCCCAGGCGCGCTGCGCGGCGCGGGCCCGCTCGAAGGCCTCCGCCACGTCCTCGGGGGTGGACTCGGGCAGGTCGGCCAGCTTCTCGCCGGTGAACGGCGTGTGGTTGGCGGTACGGCCGGAGCCGACCACGCCCTTGGTGAGCTGGGCGACCAGTTCCGGCGTGACCACGTCGACGGCGGTGCGGGCGCCGGCGGGAGCGGGTGCGAGGGGGTTGGTGCCGGCCGTACCCGTACCGGTCCTGTCTGTGGCCTTCTCCGGGGCATGCGAGTCCGTCATGAGCCGCAGGGTATGCCGGACGGGAGGCTTTGGGTACCCGTGGGTAACGAGGATTCACCGGGCGCTCACACGACGCCAGTGATCACTGGCAACAAATACCCTGATCAGGGCATTGATCGACGGTGATCTGCCGGGGTCCGGCGCCCGGCAACCTCAGAGGCGGTCGATGTCCAGGTTCGCGATCGCCGCCTTCGCCACCTCGCGCCCGCGGTCCGTGAAGTCGCCGTCGCCCGGGTAGCTGATCGTGAGCTTGTACATGTCGCCCTTGGAGTTCTTGTAGTAGAAGATCTTCAGCTCGCGGGGGCGTGGGTTCTGGCTGTCATCGGTCGTGTATCTGACCGTGTTCTCGGCGGACTGCTTGCCGTGGTACGTGCTCAACTTCGGGGCTGTTCTCGGACCCTTGGGCATGTCGAGCGCGTAGGCCCCGTTGTCCTTGAAATCGCCGTTGTCGGCGTACATCTCGGCCGCCGACGAGTCCTTGATCTTGTTCGAGGAGTCCTCGGCCTTCTTCGCCAGGTGCAGGCCGATCCAGATGCTGCCGCTCCAGTCGCTGTACGTCACCCAGTTCTTGTCGCTGTCGGTCTCCTTGGGCCTGCTCTCCTGGTACTTCTCGGGCACCGCAAGGGTGGCGCCCAGCGCGTTCTCCGGGCGCTTCTTCCAGCCGTCGGGCAGCGGGCCCGCGAACGGGTCCGCGATGACCAGGTACGCCGCCACCGCAGCCGCGACGACCCCGGCGCCGATCCCGAGCAGCGCCCGTCGGCCCAACCGGATGCCGCTGCCATCGGCCGCGCCGGGGACGGCGAGCCGCGCGGGCTGCGTCGGCAGGGCCGGCTGCGGCGGTCTGGCGGCTTCCTCCAGCAGGCGGCGGACCTCGGCCGCCTTCGGGCGGCGCGCCGGGTCCTTGTCCAGCAGCCCGTTGATGACGTCGGCGAGCGGGCCTCGGGCGGAGGCCGGGGGCGCGGGGGTGGCGTGGAGGACCGACTGGAGCGTGGCGGGCGTGTTGGTCCGGCGGAACGGCGAGACGCCCTCCGTCGCCGTGTACAGCACCACGCCCAGCGACCACAGGTCCGACTCGGGGCCGGGGCGTCGCCCCAACACCCGTTCCGGCGCGATGTACTCGGGCGAGCCGACGAAGCCGCCCACGTCCGTCAGGCTCGTCTCGCCCTCGATCTGCGCGATGCCGAAGTCGGTGAGGACGACGCGGCCATGGTTGCCGAGCAGGACGTTGTCGGGTTTCACGTCCCGGTGCAGGATGCCCGCCTCGTGCGCTGCTTCCAGCGCGCCGAGCACCTCCAGGCCCGTCCTCGCGGCCTCCCGCACCCCGAGAGTTCCCTCCTGGAGCGCGTCGCCCAGCGACCGGCCCCGCACCAGCTCCATCACGATCCACGGCCGACCGTCCACGACCGCCACGTCGTGCACGTTCACGACCCCGGGGTGGTCGAGGCGGGCGGCGGCCCGTGCCTCGCGGCGCATCCGCTCGTAGGCGTTGGCCTGTTCACGCTCGGGCAGGTGGTCGGGAACCCGGGGTTCCTTGACGGCGACCTCCCGGTCCACCGTCTCGTCCTTCGCCCGCCACACCGTGCCCATGCCCCCGTGGCCGAGCTTGGCGAGCAGGCGGTAGCGCCCGGCGATGAGCCGTCCGGCCCCCGGGTCCTGCGGCGCCTCGGACACGCTGAGGGTGGGGGCGGCATGAGGATGCGGAGCCGTCTGCTCCGGCTGCGGCTGAGCGTACGGGTTTCCCTGGAGCGGCACGCTCGGCTGCGGCGGCTGCAGACCGAAGCTGGTCGGCTCGTCGGACTGGCGAGGGAATCCGCCCTGATGACTCATACGTTCATGCTTATCGCACTCCGTGCTCCCTCAGCCACCTCTGCTCCCCAGCGGTCACAGAGCCGTGACGCACCATGCCGCCCATTTCCTCTTCACTCCGGTACGAACGTGTCAATTGCCACGTCGAAGTACTCCTTCGCCTCCCGCACCTTCCCGACCGGCGCCGACACCCACACGTCGTACATCCGGCCGCCTTCCTCCCAGCACAGGTCGTAGGTGTGTCGGGGGCCCTCCGCCGCGGTGAACCCTTCCCAGGTGAACTCCCAGAGCGCTGCCGGGTTTCCGCGGTGCGATGCGGTGGAGACCCAGGCGTCGCGGTACCCCGGGTTCGTGGACTCCCCGTGGGCGTCGGCGCGCCGCATCACCCCCATCGGGCCGCCCGGCTCGGGATCCGTCACCTTGATACCGATGCGGAAGGTCTGTCCCGGCGACACGTAGAAGACCCGCTCGCCCTGCGGACTGCGCGTGAAGCCGTTCGGCACGGCGAGCGAGAACCCGCCCGTGTCCTGCGACAGTTGGTATCCCGAGGGAACCTTGTGGGCGGCGGGCGACGACGGCGGGCGTGTCGCTGTCACCGTCGGCGCGGGAGCGGGAGCGGCCGGGGACACCGAGACCGACGGCCGAGACGTGCCCGCGCTCACCGACGAGCGCGGCGGTGTCGAACTCGTCGAGGGATCAGCGCCGTTACCGCCGTCGTGCAACAGCAGTACCGCCGCCGAGACACCCGCGCCCACCACCGCCGCGACGAGGGCCGCCGCGACAAGTCCGCCCCGCGCGGGGCGCTTCGCGGTCGGCACGGCGGCCGACGGCGGCGTCACGGCCCCGGACTCCCCCGTCGGGGCAGACGGCACCGCTGGCCGAGGCACGTCCCGTTGCGTCGCTGTGTACGCCCCGGCCGCCCGCGGCGTACGTCCTGTCTTCAGGAACTCCTCCAGCAGCCGCTGCGCCTGAGCCGCGTCCAGACGCCGCCCCGGATCACGCTCCAGCAGCCCCAGTACGACGGGCAGGATCGGCTGCGCCTGCGCGGGCGGTCGGATCTCGTCGACGACCACCGCGTGCAGGATCCCGCCCAACGAGTCACGACGGAAAGGGGATGCGCCGCTCAGGGCGGTGCACAGCAGGGCACCCAGCGACCACAGGTCGGACTCGGGGCCGGTCCGCTCACCGGACATCCGCTCGGGGGCGGTGTACTCCGGCGAACCGACGAACGAGCCGCTCTCCGTGAGCGTCGTGGCGCCCGCTACCTGCGCGATGCCGAAGTCGGTGAGGACGACACGGTCGGTGCCCGCTTCCATGAGGACGTTGGCGGGCTTGAGGTCGCGGTGCAGCACGCCCGCGCCGTGTGCGCGGCGCAGCGCGCCCAGCAGGGCGACGCCGATCCGGGCCGCCTCACGGGCGTCGACGGGGCCACGCGTGGCGATCCGCTCGGCCAACGAACCGCCGTCGATCAACTCCATGACGATGTAGGGGCGTTCGTCGTCCTCGACGACGTCATGGACGACGATGATGTGCGGGTGCCGCAATTGCGCGACCGCACGCGCCTCGCGCAGTGTGCGCTCGCGCTGCAGCCGGGCCTCCTCGTCGGTGAGCGAGGTGTCGAGGACGAGTTCCTTGACAGCCACCTGCCGGCCGAGCAGTTGGTCGGCGGCCCGCCAGACGACACCCATGCCGCCTCGGCCGATCCGTTCCTCCAGACGGTAACGCCCCGCCAGAACACGGACGTTCTCCCCCTCGGTCGTCATGCGCCCCATCATGCCGCACCGGACGGACGCCTTCCGGGACGGCGATCGGCCAAGTGTGCCGCCGCCTCAAGACAGCCGGTGGCATACTCCAGGGAACTCGGGCCTCGGCGCGGACCGACAGTGACAGCAGAACCTTCTGTTCCACTCGGATCAGCCCTCCTGGAAGCCCCGCAGGATCCAGTCGAACTGCTTTCTGGTGGTGGCCCAGTCGTCGGCCGGCGATGCCGCGTAGATGGCGTACTCGGTGCCGTCACTCTCCATGTACCCGACGTCGATCGCACGGTAGGGCCCCGGGAAATAGTGCGGCGGGTCCTTGGCCAGCGCGTTCCACGTGTACTCCCAGCGGACGCCCGGTAGGTCGCGGAAAAGCTCCTCCTTGAGGCTCAGCTGCTTGTAGTCCTGCAGCCGTCGGGAGATCCGCTGGTCCAGGTAGCTCATGTGCTCGTACGAGGTGCGGAAGTCCGGCGCGGTGTCGACGGCGACCCGCACGAGGTGCTTGCCCTGGTCGGGCGAGTAGTCGACCTGCCGGATGCCGTCCTGGTCGATGGAGACGGACCGCTTCCACCCCTTGGGCAGGGAGATGCTGAAACCCACCGGGTCGTTGCGCCGCTCCCAGCCGGCGGGGACCGCCCCCTGACCGCCCTCGTCACTCGGCGTGGCACTGGCACTGGCACTCGGAGTCGACGATGCAGAAGCGGAGCCGCCGGGGTTGCCGGTGCCGTCGTCCCGGTTCACGAACCGGTTCACGGCCACCGCGCCCGCCGCGCCGACGACCGCGGCCATCGCGAGGACCAGCGCGACCGTACGGCCGCGGCGGCGCCTGCGGGGCGCGGTCGGCGGAGCGGGCTGGAGCCGGGTGTGCCCGGTCGCCTGGGCCTCGCGCGCCGCCCACCGCCCCGGTGCTTTCGCGGTCGTGTCCTCACGGTGCGGCAGGCCCACGTGCCGCGTCGCCACGTACTCCTGTGCCGCCTTCGGCCGCCGTCCCTCCGCCGCCTCGGCGAGCATCTGCTCGGCCTGCGCGGCGTCGGGCCGTTGGTCGGGGTCCTTGCACAGGAGTGCCGCCATCACCGGCTCCAGAGCACCCGCGAACCGCGGCGGCGGGGCCTGCTCGTCGACCACGGCCTGCATGGTGGTCAACGGAGAAGTCCGACGAAACGGCGACGTGCCCTCCACCGCCGTGTACAGCGTGGCGCCGAGCGACCACAAGTCCGAGGCCGGACCCGGGTCGTGACCCCGTACGCGCTCGGGCGCGATGTAGTCGACGGAGCCGACGATCTCCCCGGTGCGCGTGATGGTTGTGTCGCCATCGACCTGCGCGATCCCGAAGTCGGTGAGCAACACCCGTCCGTCATCGGCGAGCAGGACGTTGCCGGGTTTCACATCACGGTGCAGTACTCCCGCGGAGTGCGCGGCGCGCAACGCGCGCAGCACCCACAGCCCGATGCGCGCGGCCTCGGCGGGCTCGATGCGGCCGCGTTCCTTGACCGCGTCGGCCAGTGAGCCGCCCTCGACCAGTTCCATCACGATCCACGGCCGGTTGTCGTACTCCAGGACGTCGTGGACCGTGACCACGGCCGAGTGGTTGATGCGCGCGGCGGCCCGCGCCTCGGCATGCGTCCGGGCGAGCAGCACCGACCGGTCGCTCTCCGCGACGTACAACGCGGCGGTCAGTTCCTTGATGGCCACCGGACGGTGCAGCACCTCGTCGTGGGCGCGCCACACCCGGCCCATGCCTCCGCTGCCGATGGTGTCGACGAGCCGGTAGCGGTCCGCAAGGAGCAGGCCCTGCATCTGATTCACGTTCCCCCGCAATGGTCTTGACGAGGGTCAGACTAGAGAGCGGGCCTCACCCACGAAACCGGCGGGGCCGATCGAAGACCGCACTGTGACAGTTCTCCCTTCCCGGCGCGAGACGCAACTGCCGCACACTCGGCGTGATCGGCTTTCGCATCGCCCCGCCCGGTGGTGACGGCCTTTCAGCCGGTCGCCTGGTATGTCTGCTGCGCCTGCTCGTACAGCCTTGTCACCTCGTCGCGTTCCGCCTCGGGGCCCCGGATCTGCACCACGTGGTAGCGGCCGCCTACGAGAACGGCGAGGTTGCGCACGAACAGCGCACGGCCGTCTGCGTCCGTCCAGGTGAACTGCCCCTCGGCCTGGGTCCGTCCGCCGACGTCGACGCGTCGCATCCCGCTGGAGACGGCCCAGCTCGAGCTGCGGAACGGCTGCAGTTCCGGCTCCGACTCCCGCTGGTAGCTCAGCGGATCGCTGCCGTACCGGCTCGTGCTGTCGCGTCCGGGTACCACGATGAGCCGGAAGTCGCCCTGGGAGTAGACGATCTGGCCGCGCCCGTTCTTCGGCGTACGCTGCCAGCCGTTCGCGACGGCGACGCGGAAGCCCTCGGGGTCCTTGCGCAGGGTGAAGCCCTGGGCGACCTGGATGCCGCTGGTCTGCGTCTGCGTCGAATCGTCCGACGTGGTGGGGCTCTTGGAGCTTTCCGGGCTCGGCTTCCGGGCGCCGCCCGTGTCCGACTGCCGTGGCGCGGGACCGATGTCACCCGCGGCACCGGTGCGCTCCCCCGTCGTACGGCTGCCGCTGCTGGGTTCGGCCTTCGGCATGTACACCATGGCGTAGGCGATCGCCGTGGCCAGCACGAGCAGGACCAGCAGGACCAGGGTGCGGCCGAGCCGACGGGGCCTTTGCGGTCGGTCGTCCCTGCCGCGCCTGTGGCGGGCGTGGCCGTTCTCCGGCTTCCTGGAGCGGCGGCGGCGGACCAGCTCGCCGCGGCGCCGTACGATCGGCAGCCGGGTGGGATCGGCGGGTGGCGCCGCGATGACGTGCGCGCCCGCCTCGGGCTCGGGCGCGGACCGTACGAGTGAGCGCAGCCAGCCGCGCAGCTCCTCGACGTCTGGCCGTTCGGTCGGGTCCTGACGCAGCAAGGACTCCACGACCGGGCGCAGTGGCCCGCACTCCTCGGCGAAGGCGGGGGGTTCGGCGCAGACGATCTGCACCAGTTCGTTGGTGCTCTCCTCCGGGTACGGTGCGTGGCCCTGGACTGCCCGGAACAGCAGCGCGCCCAGTGCCCACAGGTCGGTCGCGGGTCCGATCGGCGGGGCCAGCCGCCAGTTCTCGTGTACGGGGCCGGCCTGCTCGGGCGCCCACCGCTCGGTGACGGGTCCGACGACGGTCATCCGTGCCTGCCGCGCACGCTCGGCGGCGAGCGCGGTGGTGGGTCCTCGGTGGCTCCACTGCGCGGCTGCGGGGCCCGCGCCCGAGCCTTGCGGGCCGTCGTGGTGTGCGCCGGAGGCTGCGTCATGGCCAGGGCTCTCGTACGGCCCTGTGCCCGCTCCGGGGCCGTCGGCGGCGTTCTCCCCGAGGGGCTCCGCCGGGCGTGGTACCGCGCCCGGCCAGGCGGACTTACCGCCCACTCCGTACGGGTCGATGATCTGTCCGGGTGGTGTCTCGGGGCGGTGTTCCAGCCCCTGTCCGGACGCCTGCGCCGGTACCGCCGCACCGGTGTGGGCGGTGCGGGGCGGCGGCAGGGCCACCCGGCCCCCGCGCTGCTCCTCCTGTACCCGTGCCGCGGCCCGCGCCCCGGCACGGTACGCGGCGATCGCCCCGGCCCGCGCCGCCCGCACGTCTCCGGCCGACTCCGGCGCCCGAGCGCCCACGACGGGCACACCGCCGCCGGACGTGGCTCCGGTCGGCGGTGTGCCACTCCCCCGGGCCTCGATCGCCGCCCGCCGCGCGGCCTCGGGATCGACGCCCCGCGCGCCTCCGCCGTGGGCCCCGGACGAGCCGCCGGCCGATCCCGCTGGTCCGCCGAAGCCGGTGTCCGGCGCACCTCCGGAGAGACCACGGGGCGCGCCGGTCCCGGTCCCGGTCCCGGTCCCGGTCCCGGTCCCGGTCCCCGGCATGATCCCGTCCTGGTCGGGTGATCCGGCGTCCAACTCCTGTATCGGCACCGGGTCGTACCCGCACAGCGCTTCCTCCGCGGCCCCGGCCGCCAGGCCGGTCAGCACCACCCGGCCGTCATCGCAGACGAGCACCGTGCGTGCGGTGATGTTGCGGTGCACCCAGCCGTGCGCGTGCAGTACGCACAGCGCCATGAGGACGTCGGAGGCGACCTCCGCCGCGCGGTAAGGCGTCAGCGGCTGGTCCGCGAGCATGGCCGCCAGCGGCCTCGCCGCCACCAGCTCGCTCACGATCCACAGCGAACCGGCCTCGGCGAACACGTCGAAGACCTGGTCGAGCCGGGGGTGGTCGGGTATCTGCGCGGCGGCTTGAGCGGCCTCGATCGCGCGCCGTACAGCCGGTTCGGTGGGTCGACGGGTGGCCGCCGTCCGGGCGGCGGCGCCACGGGCTCCGCCGTCCCGCGCCACGAACCCTTCGGGTAGCCCGTCCGCGTCGAGCACCTCTGCCTCGACGATCTCGGGCAACGGCACCTGGCGTACGAGGACTTCCTGTCCGCTGTACGTGTCGAAGGCGCGGGTCTCGGCGAGTTCGTACTCGTCGGAGGGCGGCAGTGGCAGGCGGTAGCGGTCGGCGAGCACTCGTCCCGCATAGTCGTCCACGCTGCCTCCCCCGGCCGCCCCATGGGTCAATTCCGCTCGGCTGACGTCCCGTTCCGGCTGCGTACGGTCCGCAGTTCCTCACGATACGTGCCGGAGGCAACCCGCAACCCGGGGATGTGATATCTCCCCACTACACGGTCGTACGGAACGTCAGTTCGCGGCGTGGTACGTCACGACTTCGGCTGGAAGGTCCGGGTCAGTGTCTTCCAGGTGTCCTTGCGCAGCTTGCTGTCCCAGTCGTCCGCCTTCGCCGTGTACATCAGCCCGTACCCCTGGTGCGGGCTGACGACGAATCCGCGGTCGATCACACGGTAGGTGGTGCCCCCGTCGACATAGGTGAACTCCCAGTCGGCCGTGTTCCAGTCGCGGTAGTCCACCTTCGCGATGTCGATCCGCTTGTACTGGGGACGCACCATGTAGTGCTCCTGGTTGTTCCAGTCGGCCACCGGATCGCCCTTGGGCGTGGAGGTCCAGCCGACGAGCAGCCGCTGCCCGTGAGGCCCGGTGTAGCGGTCCCCCGCCGAGTCCGACGACCGGAACTTCCAGCCCTTCGGAAGGCCGATCGAGTACCCCTGACCGCTCTTGTGCGTCGACGCCGCGCCGTCGCCGTCCGACGTGCCGGGGGACGCGTCGGCACTCGTACCGGCGGTCGGCGAGGCCTCCCGCTTGCCCGAACCGTCCGTCGCGGTGTCGCTCGTGCTTCCGTTGTCCGTGTGGGTGGCGTCGTTGCCGCCCTTGCTCTCGCTCCCCGCGGTAGTGCCGGCGGACGCGGCCGCCTTGGAACTGCCCTTCTTGTCGCTCCGCGAACCACTGTCGCCGTCAGGGAGGGCCAACGCGAGCACAATGCCGAGCACGGCGAGGACCACGACCACGGCGATGATCACCAGCGTCCGCTTCGGCACCACGTCCGTGAGCGGCGCCCGGGGCGGCGCGGCGGAGGCCGGCGCCGCGGTAGCCGACCGCGGCGGACGGTCCGGGTCCGGCACGATGGGCCACCCCGACCTCGGCTTGCCGGAACCGGAGTTCGGCCCGTCGGCAGCGCTCTTGTCCGGCGCGGCGGTCGACGCGGCCCCCGGGTCGGGCGTTCCGGCGGCGGGCGCGTCTTCGCCGCCGGGCTTCTCCGCGGCGGCGGACGAAGGGGATCCCGCTGCCGTCGCAGAGGCGGCCTGGGCCGCCGACGCCCCGGCCTTGCGCACGGACCGCAGCGCACCGCGCAGCCGCTCGGCGGCCTCCTCGCCCCGCTTGCCTCCGGAACTCGCGCTCCCGTTGTCCGGACGTTGCTTCGGCACCGGCGGCAGTTCCAGGACCCGCGTCGCGTCCGCCGGCGCCGCCTCCTTGGGCTCGGGTGCGTGGACGATCTCCTTGAGCATCGCCCGCGCGCCCTCGTCGTCCAGCCGCTGCTGCGGATCCTTGGCGAGCAGTCCGTAGATGACGCCCTTCAGCGGGCCCGCGTTCTTCGGCTCCTCCAGCGGCTCGGTCATCACCGCGGTCAGCGTGGCGATCGCCGACCCCTTGTCGTACGGCGGCACACCCTCGACCGCCGCGTAGAGCAGTCCGCCGAGGGACCAGAGGTCGGCCGCCCGGCCGGGCTTGTGCCCGCGCGCCCGCTCGGGCGAGATGTACGAGGGGGCGCCGACGAGCATGCCGGTGGAGGTGATGGACGGGTCGCCCTCCACCTGAGCGATACCGAAGTCGGTGAGCACGACCCGGCCGTCCTCGGAGATCAGCACGTTCGACGGCTTCACGTCGCGGTGCAGGATGCCCTCGCGGTGCGCGGCGCGCAGCACGTCGAGGATCGAAAGACCGACCTCGGCGGCGCGCTTCGGTTCGAGCACCCCGTCCTCACGGATGGCCTCGGCGAGCGACTTGCCCTCGATCAACTCCATCACGATCCAGGGCCGGTCGTCCTCCTGGACCACGTCGAAGACGGTCACGGCACCGTTGTTGCGGATCCGGGCGATCGCCTTGGCCTCCCGCAGGGTGCGGGTGATGAGTCGGCGCTTCTCCTCCTCGTCGATACTCGAAGGGAACCGCAGCTCCTTGACGGCGACGGTACGGCCCAGGGTCTCGTCCTTGGCCCGCCACACCGTGCCCATGCCGCCGCGGCCGAGTACGTCCCCCAGCCGGTAGCGCCCGGCGAGGAGACGTTCGCTCTTGTCCTGACGGGATGTCCCCGCCCGCTCCGCCTCCGACATGCGTCCCCTCATGCAACCCGCCCTGACAGAGCCTTCATTGTCCCTCACGTACGGATCGCCCGACGCCCAGGGGTGCCCCTGATTCGGCGTCCGGTTCCGCACCGGATGGTGCCTCGACGTGGTGAACGCGGCGGTGTCCGGGCCCATGACGTACACGGCACCCCGGTGTGCACCGCCGAACCGGCCGGGATCCGGTCCCGCCCGGCCCCTCGTCGAGTCGTCCTCCATGATGGGCCGCGACGGGGGAGGATTCCGACGCCGCCGCGCCGTACACCCCGGACCGTGTGGGCCTTACTCCACCGGGCCGCCTACAGCGGCACGATGTCCGGCGCCCCCAGCCGCGCCGCGTCCGCCGTCAGATCGTCGGGCTGACGCTGCGACTCACGCTCCGCCTCCACCCGCTTCTCGTAGTGCTCGACCTCGCGCTCGATATGACCCTTGCCCCATCCGAGCACCGGAGCCATCAACTCGGCTGCCTCCCGGGCACTGAGCGTGCCGCGGTCGAACGTCTCGATCGAGATGCGCGTCCGCCGGGTCAGCACATCGTCCAGGTGTCGCGCGCCCTCATGGGATGCCGCGTACACCACCTCCGCCCGTAGATAGTCGTCGGCCGCCCGGAGCGGTTCGGCCAGCGAAGGCTCGGCCGCGATCAGGTCGAGGACTTCCTCCGCCATCGAGCCGTACCGGTTGAGCAGGTGTTCCACGCGGACCACGTGCAGCCCGGTGCGCGCCGCTATGCGTGCCCGCGCGTTCCACAGCGCGCGGTACCCCTCGGCGCCCAGCAGCGGGGTGTCCTCGGTGACGCAGTCGGCGACCCGCTGGTCGAGGCCGTGCACCGCCTCGTCGACGGCGTCCTTGGCCATCACCCGGTACGTCGTGTACTTACCGCCCGCCACGACCACGAGACCGGGCACCGGATGCGCCACGGTGTGCTCGCGGGACAGCTTGCTGGTGGCATCGGACTCCCCCGCGAGCAGCGGTCTGAGGCCCGCGTACACGCCCTCCACGTCGTCCCGAGTGAGCGGTACCGCCAGGACGGAGTTCACATGCTCCAGCAGGTAGTCGATGTCCGCGCTGGAGGCCGCCGGGTGGGCCTTGTCGAGGTCCCAGTCGGTGTCGGTCGTCCCGACGATCCAGTGTCGGCCCCACGGGATAACAAAGAGGACGGACTTCTCGGTCCTCAATATCAGCCCCGTCGTGGAGTGGATCCGGTCCTTCGGTACGACCAGATGGATGCCCTTGGACGCCCGTACGTGGAACTGGCCCCGTTCGCCCACCATCGCCTGGGTGTCGTCGGTCCACACACCCGTCGCGTTGACGATCTGCTGGGCGCGGACCTCGTACTGCCCACCCCCCTCCATATCCTGCACCGTGGCGCCGACGACCCGCTCGCCCTCGCGCAGAAATCCGGTGACGCGCGCGCGGTTGGCGACCTTCGCACCGTACGAAGCGGCCGTACGCACCAGCGTCGCGACATAGCGGGCGTCGTCCATCTGCGCGTCGTAGTACTGGAGCGCGCCGACCAGCGCACCCTTCTTCAAGCAGGGAGCCACGCGAAGTGCTTGACGTTGACTCAGGTGACGGTGCATCGGCAGTCCGCGGCCGTGGTCGCGCGCCATCGACATGGCGTCGTAGAGCGCGACGCCCGAGCCCGCGTACAGCCGCTCCCAGCCCTTGTGCTGCAGCGGATACAGGAACGGAACAGGCTTCACGAGGTGGGGCGCGAGCCGCTCCAGCAGCAGTCCGCGCTCCTTCAGCGCCTCGCGCACGAGGGCGAAGTCGAGCATCTCCAGATAGCGCAGCCCGCCGTGTATCAGTTTGCTGGACCTGCTGGAGGTGCCCGACGCCCAGTCCCGTGCCTCGACCAGGCCCGTGGACAGACCGCGCGTGGCGGCGTCCAGCGCGGTGCCCGCGCCGACCACGCCTCCGCCCACGACCAGCACGTCCAGCTCTCGCTCGGCCATTCCCGCCAGTGACTCGGCGCGCTGCGCCGGTCCCAGTGCCGCTGCCCTCACCGCTGCCTCCCGCCGTCCGTCACGCCGGTCCCACCCGTCAGGCGAGGCACGGCCCACATCCCCCCATCCCCAAAGTCTGACCGGGATGCCCGGCTTCGGCCACCACGCACTCACCGCCTGTGGACAACACACAAGGAAACACGCCGCGTCAATCACGCAAATCGGTCATATTTACTCCTAGTCTGACATTGCACTCGCTCATTCTGTCCACATGGCTTGCGCACTCGCCCCGCCTCGGCTATAGCGAAGGACGGCCCACCCATGCCCGCAGATCTCGCCGTCATCGGACTCGGTCATCTCGGCCTGCCCCTGGCCCAGGCCGCCGTCGCCGCCGGCATCCCCACCATCGGATACCGGACAGGGCCCGAGGCAGGCTCCCTCACCGCCGCCGAACTGCGTCGGATGCTCTCCAGGGGCTTCCGGCCGACCACCAACGCCGCCGAACTCGGCCGCGTCCGCACCGCCGTCATCTGCGCCCCGGCCCCGCGCGGCGCGGGCGGCGGGCTCGACCTCGGCCAGGTGGAGACGGCCGCCCGTGCCCTCGCCGAGCGGCTGCGCCCGTACACCACGGTGATCCTTGAGTCACCGGTACCCCCGGGCAGCACCGAGCAGTTCCTGCGCCCGCTCCTCGAAGAGGGCTCGGGGCTGCGTGCCGGCCGCGACTTCCACCTCGCGTACTCGCCGAGCCGTGTCGACCCCGGAAACCGCGACTTCGGGGCCGCCAACACCCCGAAGGTGATCGGCGGCCTGACCCCCGCCTGCACCGAGTCCGCCGCCGCCTTCTACGGGCGCCTCACCGACAAGGTGGTACGCGCGCGTGGCCCGCGCGAGGCGGAGACCGTGCAGGTTCTGGAGACGAACTACCGTCAGGTCAACATCGCCCTGGTCAACGAAATGGCCGTCCTGTGCCACGACCTGGGCGTCGATCTGTGGGACGTCATCCGCTGCGCGGAGACCAAGCCCTTCGGCTTCCAGGCCTTCCGCCCCGGCCCCGGCGTCGGCGGCCATGCCGCCCCCCAGGACCTGACGGGCCCGACCGGGCGCACCCTGCGCATGGTCGAACTGGCGCAGCAGGTCAACAGCCGCATGCCGCAGTACGTCGTCCAGCGCGCGGCCACGCTCCTGAACGAGCACGGCAAGTCGGCCCGCGGCGCGCGCGTCCTGCTGCTCGGCGTGACCTACAAGCCGGACCTCGCCGATCTGCAGGCCTCCCCCGCGCGGGAGATCGCGCTGCGCCTGTTGGAGCTCGGCGCGTCCGTCAGCTACCACGACCCGCACGTGCCCGCTTGGAGCGTTCTCGACCGCCCGATCCCGCGCGCGGACTCGCTCTACGAGGCCGCCGCCGGCGCCGACCTGACGATCCTGCTCCAGCAGCACCGCACATACGACCTGCAGGGGTTGTCGGTGAAGGCTCAGCTGCTGCTGGACACGCGAGGGGCTACGCCTACGGGGGCGGCGCATCGGTTGTGAAGAGGGCGCGCGGGAGTGGGGGCGCCTCCGGGACCGGGCCGCCAGACGGCGAATCCGGTACGGTACAAAAGGCGGAGCCCACCGCAGAGGTCACTGCGGCGGACTCCAGAAAAGTGAACGGAGTGTCCACCCCTAGCTCTCGTGGGGGTGGCCGCTCACTTTCCGTAAATCCGCAAGATCCACCTCCCCCGGCACTTCACCGTCCACAGACGGATCCGATCCCAGCGGGTGGGCCTGCGGTGACGCCCCATGGGCGCGCCCCCTTCCACGATGCCGCCCATTGACCCGGTAGGCGGTCCGTCGGAATTCGGGCCGGGCCCCGAGGGCGGGGTCCGGTCCGTGTCCTTGGAAGGGGGCGCCCCAGAGAACGGGGTCGCCGGACACGGACGTTACCGCCTCGGCACCGCCCTCCCCCGCGCATTCATCCCGAAGGCAACCGCGCGCCCCCCCAACCGCACAACGCGCCCCCACCTGGGCACTTGGACATACGAAGGGGCCCGGTCCACCTCCACGGGTGGACCGGGCCCCTTCATCGCTCAAGCCGAGCGCGGCGTCACGTCATCGCCGGTGCTGCGAGTCCGCCACCGTCACCTCGACGCGCTGGAACTCCTTCAGCTCGCTGTAGCCGGTGGTGGCCATGGCGCGGCGCAGGGCGCCGAAGAAGTTCATCGAGCCGTCCGGGGTGTGCGACGGGCCCGTGAGGACCTCCTCGATCGTGCCGACCGTGCCCAGGTCGACCTTCTTGCCCCGCGGCAGTTCCTCGTTGACGGCCTCCATGCCCCAGTGGTGGCCCTTGCCCGGCGCGTCCGTGGCACGGGCCAGCGGGGAGCCCATCATGACGGCGTCGGCGCCGCAGGCGATCGCCTTGGGAAGGTCGCCGGACCAGCCGACGCCGCCGTCCGCGAGCACGTGGACGTACCGGCCGCCGGACTCGTCCATGTAGTCGCGGCGGGCGGCCGCCACGTCCGCGACCGCCGTCGCCATCGGGACCTGGATGCCGAGCACGTTGCGCGTGGTGTGCGCGGCACCGCCGCCGAAGCCGACCAGCACGCCGGCCGCGCCGGAGCGCATCAGGTGCAGGGCCGCGGTGTAGGTGGCGCAGCCGCCGACGATCACCGGGACGTCCAGTTCGTAGATGAACTGCTTCAGGTTCAGCGGCTCGTGCGAGTGGGAGACGTGCTCCGCCGACACCGTCGTACCGCGGATGACGAAGATGTCCACGCCCGCGTCGACGACCGCCTTGGAGAACTGGGCCGTGCGCTGCGGGGAGAGCGCGGCCGCGGTGACCACACCCGAGTCGCGCACCTCCTTGATGCGCTGCCCGATCAGCTCCTCCTTGATGGGCGCGGCGTAGATCTCCTGGAGGCGGCGGGTCACGACGTCCGCGGGCAGGCCCACGATCTCGTCGAGCAGCGGCTGCGGGTCCTCGTACCGGGTCCACAGACCTTCGAGGTTCAGCACGCCGAGCCCGCCCAGCTCGCCGATACGGATCGCGGTGGCCGGGGAGACGACCGAGTCCATGGGGGCGGCCAGGAACGGCAGCTCGAAGCGGTAGGCGTCGATCTGCCAGGCGATCGAGACCTCCTTCGGGTCCCGCGTACGGCGGCTGGGGACGACGGCGATGTCGTCGAAGGCGTACGCCCGGCGGCCGCGCTTGCCGCGCCCGATCTCGATCTCAGTCACGTCTGTGGCCTTTCCCTCTGCGTTTCAGCGTCTTCCAGTATCGCCGACGGGTGCGACAACGGCCGCCCCGCGGGTACGGCGGCGAGTACGACACGACAAGGGCGGCCCCGGAGGTTCCGGGGCCGCCCTCGGACGTGTAGCGCGCGTCTCGGACGCCCGCGTCACTTCCTGCTGTAGTTCGGCGCCTCGACCGTCATCTGGATGTCGTGCGGGTGGCTCTCCTTCAGGCCCGCCGAGGTGATCCGGACGAAGCGGCCCTTGTCCTGGAGCTCCGGGACCGTGCTGCCGCCGACGTAGAACATCGACTGGCGCAGACCGCCGACCAGCTGGTGGACGACCGAGGACAGCGGGCCGCGGTAGGGAACCTGGCCCTCGATGCCCTCCGGGATGAGCTGCTCGTCGGAGGCGACGCCCTCCTGGAAGTAGCGGTCCTTGGAGAACGACCTGCGGTCACCGCGGGTCTGCATGGCCCCCAGGGAGCCCATGCCGCGGTACGACTTGAACTGCTTGCCGTTGATGAACAGCAGCTCGCCCGGCGACTCCTCGCAGCCCGCGAGCAGCGAGCCCAGCATCACCGTGTCGGCGCCCGCGACCAGGGCCTTGGCGATGTCGCCGGAGTACTGCAGACCGCCGTCACCGATGACCGGGACACCCGCCGCCTTGGCCGCCAGCGAGGCCTCGTAGATGGCCGTGACCTGCGGGACGCCGATGCCGGCGACGACACGGGTGGTGCAGATGGAGCCGGGGCCGACACCGACCTTGATACCGTCCACGCCGGCGTCGATCAGCGCCTGGGCGGCGTCGCGTGTGGCGATGTTGCCGCCGATGACGTCCACGCCCGACGAGTTCGACTTGATCTTGGCGACCATGTCGCCGACCAGCCGGGAGTGCCCGTGCGCGGTGTCGACGACGATGAAGTCGACGCCCGCCTCGATGAGGGCCTGGGCACGCTCGAAGGCGTCACCTGCCACGCCCACCGCGGCACCCACGAGAAGGCGGCCCTTGGCGTCCTTCGCGGCGTTCGGGTACTGCTCCGCCTTAACGAAGTCCTTGACCGTGATCAGACCCTTGATGAGGCCCTCGTCGTCGACCAGCGGAAGCTTCTCGATCTTGTGGCGGCGCAACAGCTCCATGGCGTCGCCGCGGGAGATGCCGACCGTGCCGGTGATCAGGGGCATGGGGGTCATGACCTCGTGCACCCGCCGGGAGCGGTCGCTCTCGAAGGCCATGTCACGGTTGGTGACGATGCCCAGCAGCTTCCCGGACCCGTCGGTGACCGGGACGCCGCTGATGCGGAACTTGGCGCACAGCGCGTCGGCCTCGGCGAGGGTGGCGTCCGGGTGGATGGTGATCGGGTTGGCCACCATGCCGGACTCGGAGCGCTTGACCAGGTCGACCTGGTTGGCCTGGTCCTCGATGGAGAGATTGCGGTGGAGTACCCCGACGCCGCCCTGGCGGGCCATCGCGATCGCCATCCGCGACTCGGTGACCTTGTCCATGGCGGCGGACAGGAGCGGAATGTTGACTCGGACGTTCTTGGAGACGTGCGAGGTGGTGTCGATCTCGTCGGGCGCCATGTCCGACGCGCCCGGCAGCAGCAGCACGTCGTCGTAGGTCAACCCGAGTGTCGCGAACTTCTCGGGCACTCCGTCGACGTTGGCAGTCATGACACCTTCCCCAAATGGCCTTGAACGGTGCGGATGTCCATGCTAACGGGAAGCATGGGTCTCTCATTCCACGATCGAGGGCGGGGTGCGAATTCGTACATTCGTACGGATCCGGTGACCCGCCGGTTCCTGCTGGTGGCCAGAAGGCCGTGTGCCGCGCGGAGCCGAGCAGAACTCGCGGCACCTGCGAACTAAGGCCGTCGCGGCTGGTCGTCGCCGTGACGGGAAAGAAAAACGCGGCCGGGTGACCGCCGGGGAAGAGGAGCAGGCAGTGGTCGCTACTGCTCCGCCAGCGCCCTGAGCCGGCTCAGCGCCCTGTGCTGCGCCACCCGCACCGCCCCTGGTGACATTCCCAACATCTGTCCCGTTTCCTCCGCGGTCAAGCCCACCGCGATGCGCAGCAGGAGCAGCTCGCGCTGGTTCTCGGGGAGGTTGGCCAGGAGCTTCTTGGCCCACTCGGCGTCACTGCTCAGCAGCGCCCGCTCCTCGGGGCCCAGCGAATCGTCCGGGCGTTCCGGCATCTCGTCCGACGGGACCGCCGTCGAGCCGGGGTGGCGCATCGCCGCGCGCTGGAGGTCCGCGACCTTGTGCGCGGCGATCGCGAAGACGAACGCCTCGAAGGGGCGCCCGGTGTCCTTGTAGCGCGGCAGCGCGAGGAGCACCGCGACGCAGACTTCCTGGGCCAGGTCCTCGACGAAGTGCCGGGCGTCGCCGGGCAGGCGGGACAGACGCGTACGGCAGTAGCGCAAGGCCAGGGGGTGAACGCGGGCGAGCAGGTCATGGGTCGCCTGCTCGTCGCCTTCGACGGCACGATGGACGAGGGCACCGATCACCGTTGTCTCGTCGTCGCGCATCGGTCCATGGTGCCTTGGTGTCGTCCGATCCGTGGCACCGCGTCCGTAGTTGTGCACCGAAGCGTTATGAGCAGGTGCGCTGGAACCCATCTCCTGCGCCCTCCCCTCCCGCTCGACCGACTCGTCCCCGAGGAACTCCACACCTCAAGGATGCGGCATCCGCGGCGAAACGAGCAGCGGGCGCCCGACGAGCCCCTTCGCCGAGCGGATCCAGGGAGGTGCGGGCGCGGTCCCGCGTCGTTCGGCGCGTGCTCTCGGCTCGCCGGACACCGGCCCTCGACGGAGGTTCCCACGCGGCCCGGCGCCATGCGGGCGCGCCTGGTCTTTCCTGGGGCCGCCGCGCCCCGCCCACCCTGCGGCAGGCGGGGATCCGCGCACCCCCGCGGTGGTCCACTTAACGGACCAGACCCCACCGGAAGCCAAGCGCCACCGCGTGCGCGCGGTCCGAGGCGCCGAGCTTCTTGAACAGGCGCCGGGCGTGCGTCTTCACGGTGTCCTCGGAGAGGAACAGCTCGCGGCCGATCTCCGCGTTGGAGCGGCCGTGACTCATGCCCTCCAGGACCTGGATCTCGCGCGCGGTGAGCGTCGGCGCGGCGCCCATCTCGGCGGAGCGCAGTCGCCGTGGGGCGAGCCGCCACGTCGGGTCGGCGAGGGCCTGTGTCACGGTCGCCCGTAGTTCCGCGCGCGAGGCGTCCTTGTGCAGATAGCCGCGTGCGCCCGCGGCGACCGCGAGCGCCACCCCGTCCAGGTCCTCTGCGACGGTGAGCATGATGATGCGCGCACCTGGGTCGGCGGACAGCAGCCGTCGCACGGTCTCGACGCCGCCCAGACCAGGCATGCGTACGTCCATCAGAATCAGGTCCGAACGGTCGGCACCCCAGCGGCGGAGGACTTCCTCGCCGTTGGCCGCCGTCGTCACGCGCTCGACGCCGGGCACGGTCGCCACCGCACGGCGGAGCGCCTCTCGGGCAAGCGGGGAGTCGTCGCAGACGAGGACGGATGTCATGACCGCCCTCCGCAGCTGATGCGCGTCACCTTGAGCCTCCAGGCTGGTACGAATCGTCACCTCAGCGGTCGACGCCCTCGGACGCCTGCCCGAGCGCTTGTTCTTTCAACCGCCTCCGCACTCTCCAACGATGGTCACTCGAAAGAGTTACGGTGCAGCAAGCCATCTTCGGCACTGTACGTGAGGGCCCGGACACGGTGCAGACATGCGCGGCGGACCTCTGAACTTTCACCACAACCATGCCCCATTTAGCCGCTTTTCTTCCGGTTAGCTGGTGTCTGGAGCTAGATTCGCAATGAGTCATATTTTCATCTCCTAAGATCGTCGTTGTACGGTCGGAAGCACACATATCCGCCCAGAACGGCAACAAGGGGACACGCAATGGCAGATTTCTCCCGCCTTCCCGGTCCGAACGCGGATCTGTGGGACTGGCAGCTCCATGCGGCCTGCCGTGGGGTCGACAGCTCGCTCTTCTTCCATCCGGAGGGTGAGCGCGGCGCGGCCCGGAGCGCGCGCGAGAACTCGGCCAAAGAGGTCTGCATGAGATGCCCCGTGCGCGCCGAGTGCGCGGCCCACGCACTGGCGGTGCGCGAGCCGTACGGCGTATGGGGCGGGCTGACCGAGGACGAGCGCGAAGAGCTCATGGGACGGGCGCGAAACCGGCTGGTGCCGGCGTCGACGACCAACAGGGGCGCTGCCTCCCCGAACAGCTGAAGGAACGTTTCTGAAGCACGGGCGCGCACAGGCGTGCCCATACTTGTGGGCTGAGGTAGAGCCCAAAGGGGTTACGCAGGGGGGCGAGGTACCGCCCAGGGGTCTGCGTCCAGACGCGAGGCGCCACCAAAGGGGGTTGTGCGGGGAAACGCCCGACTGTGCCGCGAAGTGGGTCGACGACTAGCGCTCGGCCGCCCGCGCCAGTTCCCCGAGGGTCGCCGCCACCGCCGGCACATGGGACAGGTCGGGCAGGGTGAGTGCGACGATCTCCCGCCGTACCGCGGGTTCCAGCGCGACCGGGCGCGCACCTCTCGGACGGACGGACTCGATGGCGAGCTGCGGCAGGACGGCCACGCCGAGACCGGCGGCGACCAGGCCGGCCACCGCCGGGTAGTCGTCGGTGGCGAAGTCGATGCGGGGCGAGAAGCCCGCACTCTCGCACACTTGCACCAACTGCCCCCGGCAGCGTGAGCAGCCCGCGATCCACGGCTCCGCGGCGAGATCACCGATGGCGACCGACTTCGCGCGCGCCAGCCGGTGGCGCTCGGGGACGAGGGCGACGAGCCGGTCGGTGAGCAGGGGGCGGACGACCAGGTCGTCCCACTCCTCGGCGCCGGCCGCGCCCTCATAGCGGAAGGCGAGCGCGACGTCGCAGTCGCCGGCGCGCAGCTTCTCGACGGACTCGGGCGGTTCGGCCTCCTCGAGGGAGACCCGGGTGCCGGGATGCGCGGCGCGCAGGGCGGCGAGCGCGGTGGGAACGAGCGTGGAACTGCCGCTCGGGAAGGAGACGAGCCGGACGCGGCCGGCCCGGAGGCCGGCGATGGCGGCGACCTCCTCCTCGGCGGCGGTCAGCCCGGCGAGGATGCCCGTCGCATGCCGCACCAGCGCCTCGCCGGCCTGTGTCAGACGCATCTCGCGGCCGCTGCGGATCAGCAGGGGCGTGCCGACGGACGTCTCCAGCGCCTTCATCTGCTGACTGACGGCGGGCTGGGTGCACCCCAGTTCGCGTGCCGCCGCAGAGAAGGAGCCACTGACGGCCACCGCACGCAACACACGGAGATGTCGGGCCTCGATCACCCTGCAAGCATAAGCGAATCTTGGGATCAGCGGCAGATATTGCATCGACTCTTTGATCACCCATCGCCTACCGTGCGGGCATGAAGCTTCTGTCACTGAACCTGGGCCGGCCCAAGGCCGTGGACTACACCGACCAGGCGGAGGGCGTGACCGGCATCGACAAGCGGCCGGTGGACGGACCGGTCCGGGTGAGCGCGCCCGGACCCAAGGGGACGGGCGCCAGCGGGGTGGCCGGGGACGCCGTGTGCGACCTGCGGCACCACGGCGGCGATGACCAGGCGGTCTACGCGTTCGCCCGCGAGGACCTGGACGGCTGGGAGCGGGAGCTGGGGCGGCCGCTGCCGAGCGGCTCGTTCGGCGAGAACCTCACCACGGAGGGGCTCGATGTGTCCGGTGCGCTGATCGGCGAACGCTGGCGCATCGGGCCCGAGCTGGTGCTGGAGGTCACCTCCGGGCGGATCCCGTGCCGCACCTTCCAGGGGCACCTCGGCGAGACCGGCTGGGTCAAGCGGTTCACGCAGCAGGGGGCGCCCGGCGCGTATCTGCGGGTGATCGAGCCGGGCGAGGTCCGGGCCGGCGACCCCATCGAGATCGTGCACCGGCCCGACCACGACGTGACGGTCGCTCTCGAGTTCCGGGCGACGACGACGGAACGGCACCTGCTGCCACGTCTGTTGGCGGCGGGCGACGCGCTGCACCCGGAGGGCGCCGCCGCGGCCCGGGAGTACACGCGTAAGTACGCGACGAAGAACTAGCGGGCGGCGTAAGGGCGTTGGCGGCAATGCCGGTGAACGTGCCCATCCGGTAGGCGGACTCGTTTCCTCCGGGTCACTATCTTTGGCCCATGACAACGGCTCTGATTACGGGATCGACCGCGGGCATCGGCGCCGCGTTCGCACGACGGCTCGCCGCCGACGGCCATGACCTCGTCCTGGTGGCGCGCGACACGAAGCGGCTGCGGGAGCAGGCGACGGAGTTGCACGACCGGCACGGCATCGAGGCGGAGGTGCTGACGGCGGACCTGGCGACCGACGAGGGCATCGAGGCGGTGGTCGCACGTCTGTCCGATCTCAAGCACCCGGTCGACCTGCTCGTCAACAACGCGGGCTTCGGCAACAAGGGCCGCTATCTCGACGTACCGATGGCCGATGAGCTGCGGATGCTCAAGGTGCACTGCGAGGCCGTCCTGCGGCTGACGAGCGCGGCGGCGCAGACGATGCGCTCGCGCGGGCGTGGCGGCGTCGTCAACGTGGCCTCGGTCGCGGCGTTCGTGCCGCGCGGCACGTACGGCGCGTCCAAGGCGTGGGTCGTGCAGTTCACGCAGGGCGCGGCGAAGGATCTGGCCGGGTCCGGCGTGCGGCTGATGGCGCTGTGCCCGGGATTCGTCCGTACGGAGTTCCACGAGCGGGCCGGGATGGGAACGAGCAACATCCCGAACTGGATGTGGCTGGATGCGGACAAGCTGGTCGCCGCGGCGCTGGCAGACCTGGCCCGCGGCAAGTCACTGTCCATTCCCGACCCGCGGTACAAGGCGCTGATGGGCGTCGTGAAGGTGACGCCGCGCCGGTTGCTGGGCGGGGTCACCTCACGGACGGGGCGCAAGTACGGGCCGCAGTAGGAACGATCACGGCCTTCGACAGCACGCGTACGGGCTTCGGCAGAACGGGTGACGCCGCCCCTCGGGTGGGAAAATGACCGTATCCACCCGGATCAAGGGGGGCCGGAGGCGGCGTCATGACATTTGTGCGGCTCATCGACTGCAAGACCAGACGGTTCGACGAGATGAACCGGATCATGGACGCATGGGTCGAGCAGACCAGGGGCAGACGGACCGCGACGCACAGCGTGGTCGGCAAGGACCGCTCCGATGCCTCGCACTTCGTCGAGATCGTGGAGTTCCCCTCGTACGAGGAGGCGATGCGCAACGCGCACCTTCCCGAGACCGAGAAGATCTTCCGGGAGATGGTCGCCCTGTGCGACGAGATGCCCACGTTCACGGATCTGGACGTGGTGCGCGACGAGCAGCTCTACACGGCGAACGTCCGGCGGTTCTTCGGGACGCTGACGAGCGGGGGTGAACTCCCGCCGCTCAACGACCTCCTCACGGAGGACTGCCACAGCCACGATCCCGTCAACGCCCAGGACACCATCGGGCTGGACGCGCTCCGGCGCGAGTACGACGTGTGGCGCAGCGCCTTCGACTCCACGTTCACGCTCGACGACGTGATCGCCGAGGGCGACCGGGTCTGCGCGCTGTGGACCTGGAACGCCACCCACAAAGGCGAGTTCCTGGGGATCGAGCCCACCGGCAGGGACGTCACGATGAGCGGGATGACCCTGTTCCGGTTCAGCGAGGACGGGAAGATCGCCGAGATGTGGTGGCAGCACGACCAACTGGGGCTGATGGAGCAGCTGGGCGCGCTCGACGCTCTGGAGAGGTGAACAACGCGAAGGTCCGGCACCCCACGCGGGGGTGCCGGACCTCAGTACTGCTTACGGCTTACGTCAGTGAGCGTGACCGTGGCCGTGACCGGCGGTGGCCGGCTCCTCTTCTTCCTTCTTCTCGACGACCAGGGTCTCGGTCGTCAGCAGCAGGGAGGCGATGGAGGCGGCGTTCTCCAGGGCGGAGCGGGTGACCTTGACCGGGTCGATGACGCCGGCCTTGACCAGGTCGCCGTACTCGCCGGTGGCGGCGTTGTAGCCGTTGCCCTTGTCCAGCTCGGCGACCTTGGAGGCGATGACGTAGCCCTCCAGGCCCGCGTTCTCGGCGATCCAGCGCAGCGGCTCGACGACCGCGCGGCGGACGATGGCGACACCGGTGGCCTCGTCGCCCTGCTTGCCGAGGCCGTCCGCCAGCACCTTGGAGGCGTGGACCAGCGCGGAGCCACCACCGGAGACGATGCCCTCCTCGACCGCGGCGCGGGTCGCGGAGATGGCGTCCTCCAGACGGTGCTTCTTCTCCTTCAGCTCCACCTCGGTGGCGGCGCCGACCTTGATCACGCACACGCCGCCGGCCAGCTTCGCGAGGCGCTCCTGGAGCTTCTCGCGGTCCCAGTCGGAGTCGGTGGCCTCGATCTCGGCCTTGATCTGGGCGACGCGGCCGACGACGTCCTCGGACTTGCCGCCACCGTCGACGATGGTGGTGTCGTCCTTGGTGACCGTCACGCGGCGGGCGCTGCCCAGGACCTCCAGGCCGACCTGGTCGAGCTTGAGGCCGACCTCCTCGGAGATGACCGTGGCGCCGGTGAGGACCGCCATGTCCTGCAGCATCGCCTTACGGCGGTCGCCGAAGCCGGGGGCCTTGACGGCGACGGCGTTGAAGGTGCCGCGGATCTTGTTCACGACGAGGGTGGAGAGAGCCTCGCCCTCGACGTCCTCGGCGATGATCAGCAGCGGCTTGGAGGAGCCCGCCTGGATGACCTTCTCCAGCAGCGGGAGCAGGTCCTGGATGGAGGAGACCTTGCCCTGGTTGATCAGGATGTACGGGTCGTCGAGGACGGCCTCCATGCGCTCCTGGTCCGTCACGAAGTACGGCGACAGGTAGCCCTTGTCGAAGGCCATGCCCTCGGTGAAGTCCAGCTCCAGACCGAAGGTGTTGGACTCCTCGACGGTGATGACACCGTCCTTGCCGACCTTGTCCATCGCCTCGGCGATCAGCTCGCCGACCTGCTGGTCCTGGGCGGACAGCGCGGCGACGGCGGCGATGTCGGACTTCTCGTCGATCGGGCGGGCGGTGGCCAGCAGGTCGTCGGAGACGGCCTTGACGGCGGCGTCGATGCCCTTCTTCAGGGCGGCCGGGGAGGCACCCGCGGCGACGTTCCTCAGGCCCTCGCGCACCAGCGCCTGGGCGAGCACGGTGGCGGTGGTCGTACCGTCACCCGCGATGTCGTTGGTCTTGGTCGCCACCTCCTTCACCAGCTGGGCGCCGAGGTTCTCGTACGGGTCCTCGACCTCGACCTCACGGGCGATGGTGACGCCGTCGTTGGTGATGGTCGGAGCGCCGAACTTCTTGTCGATGACGACGTTGCGGCCCTTCGGGCCGATCGTCACCTTGACCGTGTCGGCAAGCTTGTTGACGCCGCGCTCGAGGGCGCGACGGGCGTCCTCGTCGAACTTCAGGATCTTCGCCATGGAGCGTTTCAGTCCTCTCGTTGCGATCCTCGGCTGCCCTCCCGGAGCAGCCGCCGATCGCGGTGAAAAACGAACTGCGCCCCTGGCGCCCGGCTTTTCAACGGTCGCGGGGGCCGGGGGCGCAGCTCAAAGCAGGAGTGCTTCGGGGTGAATTACTTCTCGATGATCGCGAGGACGTCGCGAGCCGAGAGAACGAGGTACTCCTCGTTGTTGTACTTCACCTCGGTGCCGCCGTACTTGCTGTAGAGCACGACATCGCCGACCTTGACGTCGAGCGGAAGGCGGTTGCCGTCCTCGAAGCGGCCCGGGCCCACGGCGAGGACGACGCCCTCCTGGGGCTTCTCCTTCGCAGTGTCCGGGATGACCAGGCCAGAGGCCGTGGTCTGCTCGGCGTCCAGCGGCTGGACCACGATGCGGTCCTCGAGCGGCTTGATGGCAACCTTGGAGCTGGCGGTCGTCACGATCCGACCTCCCCCTTCGGAGATCTCGCGGGGTTAACTGTCTGAGGTGGCGACCAGGTCGATCCGTCGTCGCGGGTGCCGGACCTGCCCGTCGCTGTGTTGGCACTCACCAGTGGCGAGTGCCAGAGCCGAGACTATGACCGCGATTAGCACTCGGTCAAGCGGAGTGCCAATTGCGTGCGGTGCGGCGCCGGAGCTTGCGCCTCCTGTCCCGCTCTATCGGCCCAAAAGGCCTCGTCCTCAAGCCGGCATGAGCCCGCCAAGTTCAAGGACGTTCTAGAGGTAGTCCTCCAAGCGCCCCACCGAGAACCCGCTCGCCTGGATGCGACGCAGGAGGCGGGCCGTCTCCGTGGTCAAGGACGCGGGGGGACGGCTCTCCTCCTCATGGGGCCGGACATGGGGCCGGAGGATGTCGCCAGGGTGGAGGGGCGCGCCCCCCTCGTACGGCTCGGGGTCTCTGCCCGGCATCCGGCGCCACAGGATCAGGGCCGTGATGCCGCAGTCCGCCGCCGCCTGGAACGTCGTGCGGTCGTATGAGCCGTACGGCGGGCGCAGCAGCCGGGAATGCAGGCCCAGACGGGCCCTGAGCCGCTCCTGCTGGCCGCAGATCTCGGTGCGCTGCTCCCCGTAGGACAGCCCGCGCAGCTCGGCGTGGTTCAGGGTGAGGTTCTCGATGCCCGCACCGGCCGCCCGCAGCCGTGCGGCGCTCGCGTACCCCGGCCCGACGGCACTGTCCGCGAGGAACACACTGACCGGCAGCCGCAGTTCACGGACCATGTCGATGAACCCGGGGTCCTTCTCGGCATCCGCGCCGTACGTCAGGAAGACGACCTTGTCGCGAGTCGGCACACGGTCGAGGACGGGCGGCAGGCCCGCTCCGGCCAGGTCCTCGCCGCGCTCCGGGGAGCGGACCGGCCGGGGCGCGGGCGCAAGCGGGGCGGCGAGCCCCCAGCGGCGGTACGTCCCCTCGTACGGCCCGTGCGACCTGCCCACCTTCTGGGCGGCCTTCTTGCCCAGCCGTTCGAACGGGTCGACGGACTGGGCGCAGCCGGACAGGACCGCCACGGCGAGCGCCCCGGCGAGCAGTGCCCGCACCTGCCGCCGCGCCCTCACAGGTAGTCCTCCAGTCGCGCCACCGCGTACCCGTCGTCGGTGACCTTCTTCAGGAACCGGCGGATCAGGTCGGGCATCGAACTGTTCCAGTCCGACGTGCCGCGGAAGTGGGTCAGGACGATGTCGCCGGGGTGCAGGCTGCGGTCCCAGTCCCGGTACTCCCAGTGGTCGGGGTAGACCTCCTCGTTCCAGATCGGGACGTACTTGATGCCGCAGGACTTGGCGGCACGCAGGGTGTCCCTGTTGTAGTTGCCGTACGGCGGCCGGAAGGCCGTCGGGCGCCTGCCGAACTGCTCCTTCATCAGGTCCTGCATGCCGCAGATCTCGTTCCTCTGTTCCTCGTAGGAAAGCCCGGGAAGGTAGGGGTGGTGCAGTGTCTGGTTGTTCAGCGTGACGCCGAGGTCGCGCATCGTTCGGAAGTAGTCGTACTCGTCGTCGATCCGGTCGTCGTTGAGGAACGCCGTGTACGGGACCTTCAGGTCGCTCATCATCCGCAGGAAATCCGGGTCCTTGTCGGCACTGTCGTCGACGGTGAGGAAGACGACCTTGTCCTTGGTGGGGACGGTGGTGAAGACCGGGGGCAGGCCGCCGCCGTCATGAACCTCGAAACCCTTGCGGAAGGTGATGGCCGGCTTCTTCGCCGGGGGCGACGCGACCCGTGGCACCTTCGCCAGCCCCCAGTGCGTGGCAGCCGCCGCGCGATCGGGATACGAGGAGCGGAGCCTGCCGGCGTATCCGTCGAGGCCATGGTCCGGCGTCACCTTCAGCGGGCCGTACGCGCCCTGTGCGCCGTCGTCGGAGCAGCCGGTCGCGAGGGCGGCGAGCGCCAGGACGATGAGGGTCGCACGCGCCACGGACATCGCGCCGATGCGCGGTGCAAGCTTCTCTGCGCCCGTTGAACCCCGCACACGCCCCGGTGGGCGCTTCGCACGCTTTTCATAATTTTGTCGTACGAGCCGCATGGTGTCGGATCTTTCCAGCCGCCTGCGGCCGCGGCGGGCCGACACCGCGGACCGGGCGCACGCCATCCACCGACTGGCCGACAATGGCCTCGTGAACGACCTCTCCTTCGCTTCCTTGCTCACCCCCGAGGGCCGTGCCCTCCTCGACGAGGTGCGCGGCACCGCTCCGGCCCAGGAGCTGGCCGTCGCGACCCGGCTGCGCCGCGAGCACCCCGCCGAGCTGGTCTCGGCAGCTCTCGCACAGGCGCGGCTGCGCGAGCGGGCGGCTGCGAAGTTCGGGGCCGAGGACGCGGGACGGATGTTCTTCACGCCGAACGGCGTCGAGCAGTCCACCAGGACCACGGTCGCCACCTACCGGGCACAGCGGCTGCGGGCCCTCGGCGTGTCCCGCGTCGCCGACCTGTGCTGCGGCATCGGCGGTGACGCGATCGCGCTCGCCCGGGCCGGGATCCGGGTCCTGGCCGTGGACCGCGACCCGCTGACCGCGGCGGCGGCACGCGCGAACGCCGAGGCACTGGGCCTGTCCGCGCTGATCGAGGTACGCGAGGCCGATGTCACGGACGTGGACGTGTCCACGTCCGACGCCGTCTTCGTCGATCCGGCGCGGCGGGGCGGGCGCGGCCGTGTTTTTGATCCGGAGGCGTACTCGCCCCCGCTGTCCTGGGCCGTGGCCACGGCTCTGAAGGCCCCGTACGCGGCCCTGAAGGTCGCGCCGGGCATCCCGCACGAGGCGGTGCCCGCCGAGGCGGAGGCCGAGTGGATCTCGGACGGCGGGGACGTGAAGGAAGCGGTGCTGTGGTTCGGCACGGAACCGGGGCTCGTCCGCGCCACCCTGCTGCCCGGTCCGCGCGTGCTGCGGGGTCGCGGCCTGCCGGATCCGCCGGTGCGTCCGCTCGGCCGCTATCTCTACGAACCCGACGGCGCCGCGATCCGCGCGCATCTGGTGGCGGAGGTGGCCGAGGAACTGGACGGCGGACTGATCGACGGGACGATCGCGTACGTGACGGCGGACGAGCTGCGCGCCTGCCCGTACGCCACCGCCTACGAGATCACCGATCAACTCCCCTTCAACGTCAAGAAGTTGAAGGCGCTGCTGCGGGAGCGGGAAGTCGGGATCCTGACCGTGAAGAAGCGCGGGTCGGCGGTGGAGCCGGAGGAACTGCGCAAGAAGGCCCTGCCCAAGCCGCAGGGCCCGAACGCGGTGACCGTGTTCCTGACGCGGGTGGCCGGGGCGCCGACGATGCTGCTGGGCCGGCCCGCCGTTGCCGGTGCCTGACGCCCGGCCCCGGCGGGGAGATCAGTCGCCCGACACCGACTCGAACCGCCACCGGTGTACCGCCCGGGTCACCAACTCCCCTGGTGGGTCGGAGAGTTCGGGGAGGTCGGCGGCGTAGTCCGCGTCCCACCAGGTGATGACGAGAACGCGGTCCTGTGGCGCCCGGAAGGTCTCGCGGCGCAGGGGCCGCGACGACAGTTCCTGGGCCCGCGCCCAGGCCAGTAGTTCCTCGCCCCGTCCGGCGGCCGCTCGCGCCTCCCACATCAGTGCGACCGTCACGAGTACAGGTTCTCCTTGCTGACCTCGTGGACGTGGTCGTGGGAGTGCCCGTTCCCGGGCACGTGCGGGTCCGTCACCGGCAGCGACGAGTCCGCCGACAGGTCCCAGTCCGACGCGGCCCGATTGCGGGCCACCATCTCGGCGCCCAGTGCCGCGACCATCGCGCCGTTGTCCGTGCACAGCTTGGGCCGCGGCACCCGCAGCCGGATGCCGGCCGCCTCGCAGCGCTCCTGGGCGAGCACCCGCAGCCGGGAGTTGGCCGCGACGCCACCGCCGATCATCAGATGGTCGACACCCTCGTCCTTGCAGGCCCGTACGGCCTTGCGGGTCAGCACGTCGACCACCGCCTCCTGGAAGGAGGCCGCCACGTCACGTACCGGCACCTCCTCCCCCGCCGCACGCTTCGCCTCGATCCAACGGGCCACGGCCGTCTTCAGACCGGAGAAGGAGAAGTCGTACGCCGCATCGCGCGGCCCGGTCAGACCGCGCGGGAAGGCGATCGCGTCCGGGTCTCCCTCCTTCGCGTACCTGTCGATGACCGGGCCGCCCGGGAAGCCGAGGTTCAGCACGCGCGCAATCTTGTCGAAGGCCTCGCCCGCCGCGTCGTCGATGGTCGCGCCCATCGGACGTACGTCGGAGGTGATGTCGGTGGACAGCAGCAGGGAGGAGTGCCCGCCACTCACCAGCAGCGCCATCGTGGGTTCCGGCAGCGCGCCGTGCTCCAGTTGGTCCACGCAGATGTGGGACGCGAGGTGGTTGACGCCGTACAGCGGCTTGCCCAGCGCGTACGCGTACGCCTTCGCCGCCGAGACGCCGACCAGCAGGGCGCCGGCCAGACCGGGCCCGGCGGTGACCGCGATGCCGTCCAGATCCCTCGCGCTCACCCCCGCTTCCTTCAGCGCCCGGTCGATGGTCGGCACCATGGCCTCGAGGTGCGCCCGGGAGGCGACCTCGGGCACCACACCGCCGAAGCGCGCATGCTCGTCGACGCTGGACGCGACGGCGTCCGCGAGGAGGGTGGTGCCGCGGACGATGCCGACTCCGGTCTCGTCACAGGAGGTCTCGATCCCCAGGACCAGGGGTTCGTCAGCCATTGCTCTCGGTTCCTTGTACTGATGTCGATTCCGCGGCGGAGCCGCTGTCGGATGCTGTGGTCAGGCGCATCACCAGGGCATCCACGTTCCCCGGCTGGTAGTAGCCGCGCCTGAACCCGATGGGCTCGAAGCCGAAGCGCTCGTACAGCTTCTGAGCGCGCTCGTTGTCGACCCGGACCTCGAGCATCACCTCGGCGCACTCGAACGCCGTCGCCGCCTGCAGCAGTTCGGTCAGCAGCCGCCTGCCGAGCCCCGTGCCCCACTGGTCGCGGGCGACGGCGATGGTCTGGATGTCACCCAGGTCGCCCTGGACGGCCAGGCCCGCGTAGCCGACGACCCGCTCGCCGTCGACAGCCAGGACGTACCGCCGGGTCGCCTCCGGGCCACGGGAGTGCGCCAGCTCGGACCAGAACATGCCCCGCGACCAGGCGTCCTCGGGGAAGAGGTCCTTCTCCAGCGCCAGTACGGGGTCGATGTCCCACCAGCGCATCTCGCGCAGTACGGGCGTCACGGGCGCGGTCACTTGGGGGTGACCACCTTGTAGTTCTTGGGCACCTGCGCGTCGGGGCGACGCAGGTACAGCGGCCGGGGCGCGGGCAGTTCCTCGCCGGCCGCCAGTCTCTCCGCCGCCAGGGACGCGAGCGCGGCCGCCGAGACGTGCTCGGGCTCCCGTGGCTGCGGGAAGGTATCCGGGTACAGGAGCGCGCCGGCACCCACGGCGGGCAGGCCCGCGACCGTCTCCGCAATCTCAGCGGGCCGGTCGACCGCGGGCTCGGTGACCCGGGTGCGGGCGTCGTCGTACCGCGCCCAGTAGACCTCCTTGCGGCGCGCGTCCGTGGCCACGACGAAGGGCTCGTCGAGTCCGGAGGCGTACGCGAGGGCGTCAAGGGTGCACAGTCCGTACACGGGCACGCCGAGGGCGAGCCCGAAGGTGTCGGCGGTCATCAGGCCGACACGCAGCCCGGTGTACGGGCCGGGGCCCACGCCCACGACAACGGCCGTGACGGCGTCGAGCCGTGTTCCCGCCTCGGCGAGGACCCGGTCGACGGCGGGCAACAGGAGTTCCCCGTGCCGGCGCGCGTCCACCTGGCTCGACGAGGTGACGACGGAGGCGCCGTCGTGCAGGGCGACGGTGACGGCGGGGGTGGCGGTATCCAGAGCGAGCAAGAGCACGCAAACAGCCTACGGCGCCCGCGCCCGGCATACGGCCGCCCCGGTCTGGTAGGCACCTGCTGCTACCGTCACAGCGAAGATGTACGGCGATCCGTAGGTGAATCGGTACGTCGTACGAGACGCATACAGCTACGAGTACGTCCGCGTGCGGCGACGAGTCCGTCCGCCCGGGCCGAGAGGTGGGGCACAGGTGGCAAGGAGCAGCTCGGGAATCGTGGCCGGGCTCACCGCGGCGGCCGTCGCCGCGGTCGGATTCCTCGCCTACCAGGCGTCGGCGCACGTGCCCGACTCGCTGGACGAACCACAGGTGAAAACGTCGCCGAAGGCCACCGCCCCGAAGCCGCCCACGGACAAGAAGAACCCGGCGGCGCTGCCCGGCGGCTCGGGCACGGGCGAGCGGGTCGTGTACTCGCTCGACGACGACCGGGTGTGGCTGGTGGACGCGGACAACAAGGTCCGGCGCACGTTCAAGGTCACGCCGGGGACGGTGGATCCGCAGCCGGGCACATACGGGGTGACCTCCCGGAACCCTGGGCCCCGGGCCGGCTCGGACGGTGTGCAGATCGAGCACATCGTGGTGTTCACGACACAGCCGGGTGTCGTGTTCGGCTTCAGCGCGGCGGTCGACGGCTCGACGGCGGCGCCCGACGCCTCGAAGAAGCTGGGCGGGATCCGCGAGTCACGGGCGGACGGCGCGGCGATGTGGGAGTTCGCCACGTCCGAGCAGAAGGTCGTCGTCGTCCGGTAGCCCCGCGGTCATGCGGCCCTGCGGTGCTCCTCGGTCGCGGCGGCGGTCCGGGGTGCCACGGGTGCGGGGTCCTTCGGCGGTGTCGAGATCACCTTGGCCGCGGCACACGCCGCCAGCAGCTCCCGCATCGGCACTCCGGCCGCTCCGGCCGCCACGCGAGGGCGCGCCTCGTCTCGCTCTGAAGCCGGCATGGACGCCTCCTGGAGTCGCGGGGGCCGGCGCAGTTAGGTACACCTAACCACGGACTGACATCCATGTGACCACGCCCGGCACCTGCGACGCAACATCTTGCCGACGAGTTGTCGGAACGTTCGGCCGAAGATACGAAGCCCCCACCAGCAGGAACCTGGCGGTACGCCCAGGGGGCATCGAGCAGGACGCGGCTCGGCGCTCAGGCCGACAGCACGCCCAGGTCCACCGTCGCCCAGCGCGGTCCGAAGCCCGTGAACGTGACGTGGCGCACCTCGTCCGTCGTGTCTCCGACCGCCCGGTGGATGATCACGTGGAGCCGGTCGTCCGTCAGGTCCTCGACCTTGCCTTCGCCCCACTCCACGACGACCACGGACTCCGGCAGCGAGACGTCGAGGTCGAGGTCCTCCATCTCGTCGAGCCCGCCGCCCAGGCGGTAGGCGTCCACGTGGACCAGCGGCGGGCCGTCCCCCAGGGACGGGTGCACACGGGCGATCACGAAGGTCGGCGAGGTGACCGCACCCCGCACCCCGAGCCCTTCGCCGAGCCCGCGGGTCAGTGTGGTCTTACCGGCGCCCAGTTCGCCGTTCAGCATCACGAGGTCGCCGGCACGCAGCAGCTTGGCGAGTCGGCGTCCCAGCTCCTGCATCTGTTCGGGGGAGGTGATGGTGAGCCGGACGGTGACGCCGTCGGGCGCCGGGGTGTGCGGTGTTGCGAGTTCTTCCATCGTCACTCACTCGGAGTCGTACGCTTGTCACGCCCCGCGAGGGGCCGGTTCGGACTGGACCGCAGCCAAAGGCTGGAAGCCGTCTCCCTCAGGAGAAGGCGGAGTCACAACCACCCACGGTAGCCGTGGTCGGCACCGCCCCCGTACGGGCGAGCAGATCGGCGAGGCGGTCTATCACGACCTCCGGGTGTTCCAGCATGACGAGATGCCCCGCATCGGGCACGAGCACCAGTTCGGCATCGGGCAGCAGACCGGCGATCGCCTCGCTGTGCTCGCTCGGCGTGACCAGGTCCTGGACCCCGGCCAGCACGAGAACCGGCAGGTCGGCGAAGCGGGCGAGCGCGGTCGTCTTGTCGTGGTCGTTGAACGCCGGGTAGAACTCGGCGACCACGTCGATCGGTGTGCCCTCGATCATCCGCTCGGCGAACCGGACGACGGCCGGATCGATGTCCCGCAACGCGAACGAGTACCGCTTGATGAGCCCCGCGAACAGGTCCGCGGTGGCCCGGCGCCCCTTCTCCACCAGTGCGACCTGCTGTCCCAGCGCCTTCAGCACTCCGGGCAGGATGCGCCGCACGGCGTTGACACCTGCCATGGGCAGCCCGAAATTGACCTCGCCGAGCCGCCCGGAGGAGGTACCGACGAGGGCGACGCCGACGACCCGCTCGCGGATCAGGTCGGGGAACTGGTCGGCCAGCGCCATGACCGTCATGCCGCCCATGGAGTGCCCGACGAGCACGATCGGCCCCTCGGGCGCGGCCGCGTCGATCACGGCCTTGAGGTCGCGCCCGAGCTGGTCGATGGAGACGGGCGTGCCCTCGGCCTGCGCCATCCCGCGACCGGAGCGGCCGTGGCTGCGCTGGTCCCAGTGCACCGTCCGGACGACGCCGCGCAGCGCGGCCCGCTGGAAGTGCCAGGAGTCCTGGTTGAGGCAGTAGCCGTGGCTGAAGACGACGGTGACCGGTGCCGGGTCCTTACGGCCGAAGAGCCGGCGGCGGCGCGGTGCGGACCCGCCTTCCGGCTCGACCTCGTCCACCTCGTAGTACAACTCGGTCCCGTCGTCCGCGTACGCCTTGCCCGGGGTGCCGCGCACCGCCCCGTACGGACCCGCCGAGTCGAGGGCGAGCCGCGCCCTCCTGCGCATGCCGCGGCCGACGGTCAGCCGCTCGAGGGCGACACCGGCCGCGGCGCCCGCCGCGACCACGCCTATCGCCGCGCCGGCGACACCGGCGACGCGCCAGTTCCCGGCGGCGGATGCGGCTGCGCCCGCGACGGCCTCCACGGCCTCCGCGCTGCTCTCGCTCACGTCCCGCTCCTCCTTGCCGAGGGCCTGCTCGCTCCGCCGTCGACCTGCCCAGATTCACTCGTACGGCTTAGCCCTCTGATCCCGCATCCACCTTCACGTAGACGCGCGGGACGCGGGCACTGATCCGGGTCACGATTTCGTATGCAATGGTCCCGGCGGCCTGCGCCCAGTCCTCGGCGGTGGGCTCGCCGCGATCGCCGGAACCGAAGAGGATCGCCTCCGTGCCCGGCTGAAGCTCGTCGCCGCCCAGGTCCACCACGAACTGGTCCATGGCGATCCGGCCCGCGACCGTGCGTGGCTTGCCGCCCACCAGGACCGGGCCGGCGCCCGAGGCGTGGCGCGGGATGCCGTCGCCATAGCCGACGGGGACCAGGCCGAGGGTGGTGCTGCCGGGGGTGGTGTACAGGTGCCCGTAGCTGACGCCGTGGCCGCCGGGGACCTGCTTCACCAGGGCCAGCGAGGCCTTCAGCGTCATCACCGGGCGCAGTCCGAGATCGGCCGAGGTGCCGAGTTCGGGGCTCGGCGAGATGCCGTACATCGCGATGCCCGTGCGGACGAGATCGAAATGGGCCTCGGGCAGGGTGAGCGTGGCGGGCGAGTTGGCGATGTGGCGCACCTCCGGTCGTACGCCCTGCCCCTCGGCGTACGCCACCATCTCGCGGAAGCAGGTGAGCTGGGCCTCGATGGAGGGATGGCCGGGCTCGTCGGCGCAGGCGAAGTGCGACCACAGGCCGACGATGTCGACCAGGCCGTCCGCCTGGGCCCGCAGGGCCTCGGCGACGAGTTCGGGCCAGTCCCCGGGCTGGCATCCACTGCGTCCCAGGCCGGTGTCGGCCTTGAGGTGGACGCGGGCGGGCGCACCGGCGGCGGCCGCCGCCTCGCGCACCTCCTCCAGAGCCCACAGCCCGCTCACGGACACGTCGACATCGGCCTCGATCGCCTGTTGCCAGGGGCCGCCGGGCGTCCAGAGCCAGCACATGACGCGCCCCGGAAGACCGGCCGCGCGCAGGGCCAGGGCCTCCTCGGGCGTGGCCGTGCCGAGCCACTGCGCACCGGCTTCGAGGGCGGCACGGGCGCACGGCACCGCGCCATGGCCGTACGCGTCCGCCTTGACGACGGCCATCAGGGCCGCGCCCGGCGTGCGGGCGCGCAGGGCCCGTACGTTCGCTCGAAGGGCCGCCAGATCGATCTCGGCGCGGACACGGAGGGGTGCTGTCTCAGAACTTGTCATGGCACCCCAGTGTCTCAAAGGGCCCAGGCGGCGCTCCGGCGCCGGGGCCCGCTCATGGTTCAGGTGCCGGGCCTGCGCCCCCACACGTACACGCGGTCGCCCACTTTCAGCACGTCCCACAGCTTGCGGGCGTCGTCGGGGCGCAGGTTCACACAGCCCCAGGAACCCTCCCCGCTGAGAATGTCGTCGTCCACGGCGTGGAAGGCCTGGCCGCCGCTGAAGAACTGGCTGTACGGCATAGGGGTGTCGTAGATCGACGACCAGTGGTCCTTGTGCTTCCAGAAGATCTTGTGCCACCCGACGCGGGTCCGGTACCCCGCCGCTCCGGTACGGGCCGGCACCGGCCCGTAGATCACCTTCTTCCCCTTCTGCACCCAGGTGAGCTGGCGCGTCAGGTCGATGCACGCGACACGGTAGGACCGCACGGGACACTTCTTCGCGGCATTGGGGTCGGCGGCCGGAAGCGGGTCCGGGGAAGCTGCGGCGGCGGTGGCTGCGGGCAGGGCGGTGACAATGGCGAGGAGGACCGCTGCACCGCGGCGCGCCATGCGTGTACTGACCATGTGATCAGATAAACGTGATGGGGCGGTGGGGCAGGGACGCCGCGCTCGCAGGTCACCCGTACGCAGCCGTCGCCCCCACGGCCGCCGGAGGTCGCACCCCGCGGCCGCCGCCCCGACTGCCGTTCAGCCGCGTACGTCCCGCCAGGCCTCGGGAATCGCGTTCGCCACGTCGTGCGCCCCCGCGGGCGCGCCGTCCGCCGCGTACCGGCCCGCGAGCCCGTGCAGGTACGCCGCCGCGCTCCCGGCGTCCTGTGCCGACAGGCCGGCCGCGAGCAGCGAGCCGGACAGCCCGGACAGCACGTCCCCGCTCCCGGCGGTCGCCAGCCACGGTGTGCCCGTCGCGTTCACCCGCACCGGCCCGCCCCCAGGGTCCGCCACCAGTGTGGTCGAGCCCTTGAGCAGCACGGTCGCGCCGTACCGGGCCGCCAGTTCCCGTACCGCCGTGAGCCGGGCGCCCTCGACCTCTTCACGCGACACACCGAGCAGGGCGGCGGCCTCCCCGGCGTGCGGGGTCATCAGTGTGGGCGCCGAGCGGCCGCGCACGGCGTCCTGGTCGGCCAGTCGCAGCCCGTCCGCGTCGACGAGCACGGGCACGTCGGCCCGCAGCACCTCCGCCACGGCCTGTGCGTCGTCCCCGGCGCCCGGCCCCACGACCCAGGCCTGCACGCGCCCGGCCTTCCTGGGCCCCCGGTCGGAGACGAGGGTCTCCGGGAAACGGGCGATCACCGCGCTCCCGGCGGGTCCCACGTATCGCACGGCCCCGGCCCCGCCCCGCAGCGCCCCCGCCACGGCGAGCACGGCTGCCCCGGGATAGCGCGCGGACCCGGCGGCGATCCCGACCACCCCGCGCCGGTACTTGTCGCTCTCCGCGGCCGGCAGCGGCAGCATCGCCGCCACGTCCGCGTGCTGCAGCGCCTCCAGCTCGGCATCCTCGGGCAGGTCGAGCCCGATGTCGACGAGGCGTACGGTCCCGGCGTACTCGCGTGCCGGATCGACGAGCAGTGCCGGCTTGTGCGTACCGAAGGTCACAGTGAGGTCCGCCCGTACGGCATCCCCCCGTACCTCCCCGCTGTCGGCCTCCACGCCGCTCGGCAGGTCCACGGCGACGACGGCCGCACGCGACCGCGCGGCGAGCAGGGCGAGCCGTGCGGCGTCCGGCCGCAGCCCGCCCTTGCCGCCGATCCCTACGATTCCGTCGACGACCAGGTCGGCCCGCCGGATCACCGCGTCGGCGGCACCCGCGGGCTCCACGACCGTGCCCCCGGCCCTCCGCAGGGCCGCGAGCCCGCCCTTGTGGGTCCGCTCGGGTGTGAGCAGCACCGCCGTCACCCCGGCTCCGCGCCGGGCCAGTCGCACCCCGGCGTACAGGGCGTCACCACCGTTGTCCCCGCTGCCTACCAGCAGCACGACGCGGCTGCCGTACACCCGGCCCAGCAACTGGGCGCAGGCCGCGGCCAGTCCGGCGGCGGCGCGCTGCATCAGCGCCCCCTCCGGAAGTCGTGCCATGAGCGCACGCTCGGCCGCCCTCACCGTCTCCACGCTGTACGCAGTACGCATACCGTCGAGTCTCCCGCACCGGCGTCGGGAGGTGGCGGAGGCGCTACCCCTCTGCGACGACCACCGCCGACGCCACACCCGCGTCATGACTGAGTGACACGTGCCAGGACTGTACGCCGAGTTCGGCGGCGCGGGCCGCGACCGTGCCCGTCACGCGCAGCCGCGGCTGCCCGCTGTCCTCGACGTACACCTCGGCGTCCGTCCAGTGCAGCCCCGACGGCGCGCCCAGCGCCTTGGCCACCGCTTCCTTGGCCGCGAACCGCGCGGCCAGCGAGGCGATACCACGCCGCTCCCCGCTCGGCAGCAGCAACTCACGCTCCAGGAAGAGCCGTTCGACAAGCCCGGGGGTGCGCTCCAGCGCGGCCCGGAACCGGTCGATTTCGGCCACGTCGATACCGACTCCGATGATGCTCATCAGGGCACTCTACGATCCGCCCGGCGACCGGGGGCTCGACTCGTCAGCCAACGCTCAGGCGTCTTCGGCACTGGCCGCCGGAGCCTCGGCCCCCTCGGTGAACAGATCCTCGGCCGTCGTGACCGTCAGGGAGCGGTCGAACCAGAGGGCGAGGATGTCGAGGTCGGTGCACGAGGTGATGCGCTCCCGTGTGGCCTCAGCGACGGGGATGCCGCGGTTCTCCAGGACACGCAAGGTCAGGGAGGCACGGTCTTCGGCCTTACCCTCTGCCCTGCCCTCTGCCCTGCCCTCTGCCCTGCCCTCTGCCTTGCCTTCTGCCTTGCCTTCCAGGTAGGCAGTTTCGCGGACCGTCCCCCGACCAGGGAAGTAGCTGACGAACGACATGATTTCCCTCAATTTCTGTCCGGCCGGGGTGTCCCCCAGGCTGATTTCGAGAAAGTCGATGAAGTAGTCGGCGGTCTCGGGGTCCGTTCCCCGAAGCTCCACAAGAGCGGCTGTGATTGCCTCAATTATGGCGCCGGACTCTGCGCTGCGGGCATGTGCCAGGGCGGAGAGCACCGCCAGCGCGAGGTTCTTCGCCGCGGTTCTGACGTCGATGATCACCGGCAGGTTGTCCGGCCCGGCCACCAGCGGATACGTCCGCTGAGCCGTCCATCCGCGCGTGCCGCAGTCGAAAGGGCCGGCCGCCCATTTGGCCGTGGCCCCGTCCTGGCAGACGACGAGCAGCAGGACGGGCAGGCCAAACCTCGCCTGGAGGTAGGCGACATAGTACGCCCAACTCGACGCCTTGGCAGGATTCTTGCCCGACTGTGACTCAATGGCGAGCAGGAAGTCCTCGCCGTCGGACGGGCCGATACGCAGCACAGTGTCCACGCGGCGCTCCAGCGGCCGGGTTTCCGTCACGTCCGTGGTGACGGCGTCCACGGTCGCCTTCCCGGATAACGGGACGCCCAGCACCTCGAACACAGGGGCCAGGATCTCGGGTCGCTCCTGGAAGATGCGATGCATGCCCTCGTGGGCCGATGTGACCATGTGCGCAACCTTGGGAGATCAAGGGGTGCGCTGTCCGGGTGATCGCGATGCGTTCACCCCTTCGAGCGGCGAAAAAACGTTCAGGCCGCTGCGGTCGGCTCGCACCACACGTGATGTGCAAGGTAGGCAGTTCTGTGCCATGGCTGCCGTGCCCCAACGCCCCTTCTCTCGCGGCCCGCTGGCATACGGCCGCCAATCTCACTTGCCGCTGCCCTCAGCAAGGGTGTGCGCCACCAGGGCATTGGCGTGGCCGTGCCCCAGGCCGTGCTCGGACTTGAGCCAGGTGACCAGCTCCATGTGCTTGGTCAGCGGCGAGGAGCGGATGAGGTCCTTCCACTCGGCGATCGGACGGCCGTACTTCTTCTCGATGGAGGGGAAGTAGCTGGCGGGGCCCTTGGCGGGTGCGGTCATGGTGGATGGCCCTTCCTGCGTCTGCGTCTATGCCGTCGTCGGTACGGCGTACGGTGACAAGACCAGCGCGGGTACGGAAATTCATCGGTCGGGCGGCGACGAGTTCAGGTCGCACGACCTTGCCCCGGTCGCCCTCCCGCGCCGGCGGCTGCCGCGCCGGCGGCTGCCGCCCGCAGATGACCCGGCGGCTGCCCCGGCTCCCGGGTCCGGCGCGGCCCCACGCCCGAGTACGCCCTACTCCACCGTCACGGACTTGGCCAAGTTCCGCGGCTGATCGACCTCGTTGCCCCGGGCCGTCGCCAGTTCGCAGGCGAAGACCTGCAGCGGCACCGTCGCCACCAGCGGCTGGAGCAGGGTCGGGGTCGCCGGGATGCGGATCAGGTGGTCGGCGTAGGGGACCACCGCCTCGTCGTCCTCCTCCGCGATCACGATCGTGCGGGCGCCGCGCGCCCGGATCTCCTGGATGTTCGAGACGATCTTGTCGTGCAGGACCGAGCGTCCGCGTGGCGAAGGCACCACGACCACGACCGGCAGGTCCTCCTCGATCAGCGCGATCGGCCCGTGCTTCAGCTCGCCCGCCGCGAAGCCCTCGGCGTGCATGTACGCCAGTTCCTTGAGCTTCAAGGCGCCTTCCAGCGCCACCGGGTAGCCCACGTGCCGGCCAAGGAACAGCACCGTGTTCTTGCCGGCGAGCGAGCGCGCCAGTTCCCGTACCGGCTCCATGGTCTCGAGGACCCGCTCGACCTCGTGGGAGATCTTCGACAGGTCGCGGATGACGGCCCCGATCTCGTCACCCCACTTCGTGCCGCGCACCTGCCCCAGGTAAAGGGCCACCAGGTAGCAGGCGACGAGCTGCGTCAGAAACGCCTTCGTCGAGGCGACCGCGACCTCCGGGCCGGCGTGCGTGTAGAGCACGGCGTCCGACTCGCGGGGGATCGTGGAACCGTTGGTGTTGCAGATCGCCAGCACCTTGGAGCCCTGCTCACGGGCGTGCCGAAGCGCCATCAGCGTGTCCATGGTCTCGCCGGACTGGGAGATGGCGACGACCAGCGTGCGCGGGTCGAGGATCGGATCGCGGTAGCGAAACTCGCTGGCCAGCTCGACCTCGCACGGGATCCGCGTCCAGTGCTCGATGGCGTACTTGGCGATGAGCCCGGCGTGGAAGGCGGTTCCGCACGCCACGATCACCACCTTGTCGACCTCGCGCAGTTCGGCGGCGGAGATCCTCAGCTCGTCCAGGCACAGCGAACCGGCCGCGTCGATCCGGCCGAGGAGGGTGTCGGCGACCGCCTTGGGCTGCTCGGCGATCTCCTTGAGCATGAAGTAGTCGTAGCCGCCCTTCTCGGCGGCCGAGACGTCCCAGTCGACGTGGAATGTGCGTACGTCGGCGGGCCGTCCGTCGAAGCCGGTGACCGTCACCCCGTCCCGGCGCAGCTCCACCACCTGGTCCTGGCCCAGTTCGATCGCGGAACGCGTGTGGGCGATGAACGCCGCCACGTCCGAGGCGAGGAACGCCTCACCCTCCCCGACCCCGACCACGAGCGGCGAGTTCCGGCGCGCGCCGACGACCACGTCCGGCGCATCCGAGTGCACCGCGACCAGCGTGAACGCGCCCTCCAGCCGCCCGCACACCAGCCGCATCGCCTCCGCGAGGTCCGCGGTCACGGAGAACTCCTCGGCAAGCAGGTGCGCGACCACCTCGGTGTCCGTCTCGGAGCCGAGGGTATGGCCCCGCTCCTCCAGCTCGGCCCGCAGGACCGCGAAGTTCTCGATGATCCCGTTGTGGACAACGGCGACACGGCCCGCGTTGTCCAGGTGCGGATGCGCGTTGGCGTCGGTCGGAGCGCCGTGGGTCGCCCACCGGGTGTGTCCGATGCCTGTGGTGCCGGTGGGCAGCGGCCGGTCCGCCAGTTCCTTCTCCAGGTTGACCAGCTTCCCGGCCTTCTTGGCCGCGGCCAGGCCCCCGTCCGCGAGCACGGCCACGCCCGCGGAGTCATAACCCCGGTACTCCAGCCGCTTCAGTCCCGCCACGACCACGTCGAGCGCCGACTGCGGCCCCACGTATCCCACGATTCCGCACATGTGCCGCAGCCTACGGTCAGCGCGACGCCCCGACCTCCCGGAACGTGCCCGAAATCGGAAATTCCCACCGGGGTACGAGGGGCCGAAGAAGCCGTCCGGATCAGCCGAGCTTGGCGAGCTGGGCGTCGACGATCTCCGTCGGGAAGGGGAAGTCCTTGCCGGTGGCGACGGAGGCGAGGTTGGCGACGGGGATGTAGGCGACGGTGGCACCCTTGCGGACCACGACGGCCTTCATCGGCGCCTTCGTGCCCTCGGCATCCACCGTCAGGGTCAGGGCCAGCGCCTCGTCGGCACCGCCGGGCTCCTGGGTCGTCGCCACCTTCACGACCTTCGTCTTCGTACCGTCCGCGGTGGAGGAGTAACCGCCGGCGCACTTCTGAGCGGCCGTCTTCAGGTCCTTCATCGCCTGCTCGGCGCCGCCGTCCGCGTAGGTGGCGAGCGTCTCGACGGCCTTCGCCCGGTTGATGCCCGCCACCAGCTTCTCCTCGGCACTGGCACCGGCCGCGGTCTTCTCGGCATCGCCCAGCCAGACACGCTTCACCGTGGCCGCGGGCTTGCCGACATAGCTGCCGGCCTGGAGGTACGCGAGCGGCGCGCAGGCCGCGTCGTCCGCCTTCACCTTGTCCTGTGTGATCTCGTCCTGCGCCGGGACCTTGCTGAGCACCTTGCCGCTCTTGACGTCCGCCTGGGTGAGCGCGGCCTTCTCCAGCTCCGCGGCGCTCAGCGCCTTGGCGGGAGCGGCGGAGACGGTCTTGTCCGGCTTGGCGGTCTTCCCGTCGTCGCCCTTGCTCTTGCCATCGGAGGATCCGCCACAGGCCGTGGCGAGCAGTGCGAGGGCGGCGGCGGAGGCGGCGAAAGCGGCACGGCGAACGGCGGTGGATCTCATGAAACGAGGCTCTCTCTACTCTTGCCTGCGGTCCCCCCGCACGCTTTGCACGCACTTTACGCACAACCCGACATACGGACGATCATGGATTCACCACCCGGTATCCGACCGTGACGGCCACGTGATCTCCCTCCGGACGCCGCCCGCCGAAGCCGTGCGTGACGCAGCCCACGCAACGTCCCGCTCGAACTCCGTTAACAATGGACTGTGATCTCTCCGGTCTCCTCGATGCCCCGGAGCGCCCACCGGTCCCGGCCGGAGGCGACTCCCTACGTCGACCTCACCCGTGCCGAGTGGAGCGCGCTGCGCGACAAGACGCCGCTGCCGCTGACCGCCGAGGAGGTCGAGAAGCTGCGCGGTCTGGGTGATGTCATCGACCTCGACGAGGTACGGGACATCTATCTGCCGCTGTCCCGGCTGCTCAACCTGTACGTGAAGGCCACGGACGGCCTCAGGGGTGCCCTGAACACCTTCCTCGGCGAGAAGGGTTCCCAGTCCGGCACGCCGTTCGTCATAGGCGTGGCGGGCTCGGTGGCGGTCGGTAAATCGACCGTCGCCCGCCTCCTCCAGGCCCTCCTGTCCCGCTGGCCGGAACACCCGCACGTGGAACTGGTCACCACGGACGGCTTCCTGCTGCCCACCGAGGAACTGCAGTCCCGCGGCCTGATGTCCCGCAAGGGTTTCCCCGAGTCCTACGACCGCCGCGCCCTGACCCGCTTCGTCGCCGACATCAAGGCCGGCAAGGACGAGGTGACGGCCCCCGTCTACTCGCACCTGATCTACGACATCGTCCCCGGGCACAGGCTCACGGTCCGCCGCCCGGACATCCTCATCGTCGAGGGCCTGAACGTGCTTCAGCCCGCCCTCCCCGGCAAGGACGGCCGCACCCGCGTCGCCCTCGCGGACTACTTCGACTTCAGCGTGTACGTCGATGCCCGCCCCGAGGACATCGAACGCTGGTACCTCAACCGGTTCAGGAAGCTCCGTCAGACCGCCTTCCAGGACCCGTCGTCGTACTTCCGCAAGTACACCCAGGTCTCCGAGGAGGAGGCGCTCGACTACGCCCGTACGACCTGGCGGACCATCAACAAGCCCAATCTGCTGGAGAACGTGGCCCCGACACGCGGCCGCGCCACCCTGGTGCTGCGCAAGGGTCCGGACCACAAGGTCCAGCGGCTGAGACTGCGCAAGCTGTAGGGCAACCCGAACCACTCGGCACGCTCACCCCCGCGAGGTGAGCGTGCCGAAGAGTGAAGAGTGGAACGGAACGGACCTAGGGCGTGTTTCGAAAGTCCCGTCGTCCGCCCGAAGGGCGGGCCCCGCGGCGTCTGGTGCGGTGCCTCGCAAGGCGGAGGGTCGCCCGCGTAC